>NZ_QUEC01000034.1:0-37412 GCF_003478095.1 Clostridium sp. AF34-10BH | reverse complement strand
GTTTGTAATCAACTTTCCCCCTCACACGGGAATTTCAAAAAACTATTGAGGAGACTGTCGCAGTGCTCCTCAAATATTGTTGCAAGCAACATATTTTCATCGCTACCTGCGCAAAAAAAGCACTACATATTTCTGTAATTTCTGTAATTTACAAAATACATAGTGCCAATTTATTTCTTTATTCTACCTGCATCATAATGCTAAGGATTACTTCCTCATTTCCCTGCTCCAAAGATATATCTCCCATATACATTCTGGCAACCCGGCGAATGTTATTCAGACCCATTCCATGTTCCCTCCCAGATTTGGTTGTTTCTGGCAAATCGCTGTCACCAAAATTAAGCTGACCCCAAAAACTGTTTTTTATGGTTATCATAAAGATACTGTTTTTCCGAAAAGAAGAAATGCTGATATACGGATCATCTCCACTTACATTTTCCATGCAGTTATTCAAGGCATTATTCATGATCACACTCAAATCAAATGCATTTAACTTCGTATTCTGCGGATAATGAAAATCCGACAGAAACCGAATCTGCCTTTCTTTTGCTTCTCTCAGCTTTTCCATCAAAATGACATCAATTACCGGACTTCCTGTCTTTATTTCCGGAGATACCTCGTCCCATTCATTTTTCAGATGTTCCAAGTATTCTGTAGCATCATCCATATTATTATGTGCCACCAGATGTTCCAGTGTCTGTATATGATTTCCCATATCATGGCGCATGGAGCGGATATCCCGATACAACTTTTCGACTTCCTCAATATGCTTTTTCATGTCACTGATCTGATTTAATACCAACTCTTGTCCCCGCTGTTCTTCCTGCATCTCTTTCCAGTTTTGAAACATTACAATCACAACAAGAATAGCAACTATGGAAATCAGATAGTGTAAAAAGCTTAAAGCTCCATAAAATCCATATGTAACAATCAAGTTCTTTCCAGTATCTCTTTCGTATATCATGAGATAATATTGTAAAATGCCATACCCAGTGACGCCTACAAGTGAAGGTATAATAAGCATTACCATCTCTTTGACGCTCATTTCATCTTTTTTGTATATATACGCTTTATTGATCAGTCCTATTGCAACCGCAATAAAAGCAATACAAAGTACAATATCCAAAACTCTGGTTCCAACATATAGTCCGTATTGCAACCACACTTTTTCTGCACTCATATTCCGAAATACAAGTGCTTTTGTAACAAGATCATCAAGTCTGCCTGCCATTGCAACCGTTAACCATCGGATAGAAAAGAACGTAATTGCAAGAAATATTTTCTGATATATATTTCTTCTGTCCTCTACATACATTGCAAGAAACGCTGCTATAACTCCAATCAGATATGCGGAAAAATTATCAATCTGTGGCGGAATCATATATAAAACAAGCATAATCGTAATATAAACAATACTGACTGCCACAGCCCCTTTTTTCTTTTTTATATAGGGACAAACAAATTTTCCAAAATAGATTCCTGTAATCATAAGGAGTGCAATAACAGAAATTTTCGATGTAACCATCCAGCATTTTTCTACCAAACTCATCCGATTTCTTTTCCTTTCCTCTGATTATATTTCAAATATTGTTTTACAAACTCAGAATAATTCTGTTTTGCAATCAATGCAGTTCCATTTTCCATCGTCACACAATATGCATCATATTTCTGAACATATTTGAAATGTACGAGGTAGGCTCTGTGTGTACGAAAAAAATCTGCTCCCACAATTTCACTCAGTTCCTGCAATTTTCCATAATATTCAATATTCGTATCCCGTGTATGGATAATGACTTTTCGATTATATACCTCGGCATACACAATATCCTTCAAAAACACTTTCATATGGCTTCCTCCGGACTGCACCATCATGTATTTTTCATCCGATTGATTTTCAGAATATTTTTCAATGCTTCTGACTGCACATTTCACAATTTCCTCAAATTTTTCATCTGAAAATGGTTTCACCAAATAATGAAATGCTGCAACATCAAATGCCTGAAAAACATACTCCTCCACAGCAGTTACAAATATCAATACCATTTTTTCATTTTTCTGACGCAGAATCCTTGCCGTTTCCATTCCATCCATTCCTGGCATCTGAATATCTAAAAATAGAATATCCGGCTCACAACCACTTGCAATCAATTCATCACCAGATAAATATTTTTCTATTACTACATCCGGTAATAATTTCTTTATTTTTTCTTCTAATATCAATCCTATAGACTTTTCATCATCACAGATTGCAATTTGCATCTTGTCACTTCCTTGCTTACATACAATTATATTTATTATATCGGAAAAGTTCTTTTAATAGCTAGCCACCATGTTGTGAACCGACATTTTTTTGTTGTGAAATAGAATATCACATATAACGCATTATTTGCTTCCTGTTAATACGCAAAAACACTGTATCTCAAACTCATTGAAATACCATGCTTCCCCGAATTTTCTATATTGTCCTATTGATATTATTACTTTACTATCCGACACGCCTCTGGGCGTGACTGTATCTATCAAAAAAGAAGCCAGCAGTTTATTCACACACTACTGACTTCCTATACTACTCATTTTATTTACTTCGCTGCGTCTCAGACAAGTTATTACAATACCGACCGCCCTCATTAGATTTTCAGGCCTGACGAGGGGAGGTCGGTGTATAAAAAAGCATTATTATTCCACTGCTTCCATAAAGTAAATTCGGGAGGAAAAATCCGGGAACAATCGGGTGTCGGAATTATATCCGGTTCCGGCGAAAGCGGGTTTCAGGGCAATACCCGCAAGCATCAGGGTATCTCCGTAAGCGGTCAGATCTTCTTTTTCGCCATCCATATTCACAAATCGTGAAAGAATCTCCTGTAATGCGGATCCTTGCTTGATATGCACCGGGGAAACGGTGTTCACAAGGTCTCCGAAGTCCTTCAGATTGTATTTGATATTCCTGCCGTAGAAATGATATTTCACATCAGGAAGTAACCCCACCGGGCGATACCAGTCATGGGATTGGTTCGGAGTTGTCAGGCGTCGGAAGAACAGTCCCACTGCTCTTCTGCCATCCGGGGACACGCAGGTCCAGGATAAGGTTTCCGAGTCGGAATCCTCGTTTTCTGTCCCACGGTAAAAGGTTCCAAACTGGAAAACTTCCCGCCATTTTTTATAAAGTGCAATCTGTTCCCGGATTGCGTTAAGGTCACTTCCGGACAGATCCTTTAAATTACATTCATACCCTAAGACGCCGAAGGAAGCTACCTGAAAACGGGTTTCAAGGGGCGTGATTCTTAAGGTCTGATGATTTGGACAGGATGATACATGTGCTGTAAATACCGATAAGGGATATCCATAGCTGTAACTGTTCTGAATCCCGGTACGGCACAGTGCGTCAGTATTATCGCTCGCCCAGATCTGCGGGAAATAATTTAATATTCCCAGATCAAAACGATTTCCACCTGAACTGCAGCCTTCAAACAAAATTTCAGGGAAACGTGTGGTAAGTTCATCCATAATGTGATAAAGCCCCAGCACATAACGATGTGCCGTCTCTCCCTGTTTCGCAGCCGGCAGATAAGGGGAATAAATATCACTAAAATTGCGGTTCATATCCCATTTTACATAACGGATGTCTCCGGAGGAAAATACCTTCGTCATGGAATCTATTACATATTGTTGTACTTCGGGATTGCACAGATCCAAAAGGCGTTGATTACGTCCCTCGGAGTGGGGATGTCCCGGAATCATCATTGCCCAGTCGGGATGTTCTTTATAGAGGTTACTGTTCTCACTGATCATCTCCGGCTCCACCCAGAGGCCGAAATCCATCCCCAGAGCTTTGATTTTTTTACTGAGGGAAGCAATTCCTCCGGGCAGCTTCTTCGGATCCGGTTTCCAGTCTCCCAGGGAGGAGGTGTCATCATTTCGTCCCAAGAACCACCCGTCATCCATGACGAACAGTTCGATGCCGACATCTGCTCCCGCTTTTGCCAGCTGCAACAGCTTTCTCTCATCAATCTTAAAATAACATGCTTCCCAGCTGTTTAACAGAACCGGACGGGGGCTTTTCTTCCAGACACCCCGCACAATATGCTCTCTGATAAAGGAATGTAATTGTCGGCTGAGTCCGCCATATCCATTCGAAGAATAGCTTAAAACAGCCTCCGGTGTATCAAAATGTGTTTCCGGAGTCAGCTCCCAGGAAAAGCTTCTGGGATTTATACCGCTTACAAAGCGCAGTTTCCCATTAGAGTCTTTCTCAACGGCTTCATAATGATTTCCACTGTAGATCAGATTGCAGCCGATACAGGCGCCAAAAGTCTCACAGGTGTTCTTATGTCCCAGGATCATAAAAGGATTCGAGCGGTTCGAAGAGGTTCCTGTATAAGAAGCATTTACAAATTTGCCGGAACGTAAGGAAATCTGTTCTCTGTGCATTTCTCTTGCCCAGGCACCGCTGAAATGAGTGATTACAGAATAATCCTCTGTCAGATCTAACTGTGCACTGAGACATCGCTCCAAGGTGACAGTTGCGTCACTATGGTTGATCAGCCGTGCACTCCTGGTAATGACATCACATTCTTCGAAAACAGTATAAAACAGCTGCAACTCCAAATGATTCGTAACATCCTGCAAAACAATCTGAAGGCATTCCGCGGAATCAGTTTCCGCTTCTGAATAACTGCGAGGGAGTCCGGAAGCCTGCAGGCACTGTTCTCTTTCCTTTAAAGTAATAACTTCATAGGAATCAAAAGTAAAGTCAGAGGTGACACTTCCGTCAGTAAATTTGACTTCCAAAAAAGGTTCCCGGATATCTCCCCTTCCCAAGGTGCCAACCTCCAGGCAGACATCTTCCATGGAGATCTGCGGATGTTCCCTGTCGTAGGTACAGGTGTTTCCCGGAGCGAAGGCTCTCTGTATGACAAGGGGCGTACAGGAGGAAGGATCCTGTGAATCCACAGTGATCCGCTCCCCGTAATACAGATGTTCTAAATGTCCGGTCTCCATGACCCACATTCCATAGGTTGTGTGGGCTGTCTGTAAAAAGAACCATGGTCTTGTATCGGAATCTTTTACAATCTGAATCATGCTTTAAGCCTCCTGAATCTCTTTTAACCGCTCCTCGGTCAGTTTATATTTTTTATGAAAGAAAATGACACCAATGACAAGGAGCAGAATGGGGAACAGTGTCATCGTCATACGAAGTCCCACTACAGAGCTTCCGGAAGCTCCTGCAGTTGCCACTGCATCACTGGTATCAGAGCTTAAGTTGCAGAGGTTCAGGCACAGGGAGGCTGCTAATGCAGCTACACCGGAAGCCAGTTTTACCACGAAGGTCTGCATGGAGAAAATGACACTCTCGTCTCTGCGGTGATTTTTCCATTGACCGTAATCTACCGTGTTGGCCAGAAAGACGGTGGTCAGTACCGTCAGCATACCATTGGCGGCAAAGATCAGAAATCCGGGGATAAACAGTAAAAATACATTGCCTATATTGGTAAAACACAAAAACAACAATACAAAATATCCTGCAATAGCCATCACGAAGCTGACATAAAAGATCCGAATAGTACTTAAGAACTTACGAAACAGCGGGAACAAAAGCATCATGGAAAGGATCTGTACCGCTCCGCCAAAGGTATTGAACAGTGTATAGGAGTTATACCAGGTCTCTCCGCCGAAATCGTATTTAAAGAAATAGATTACCAGGTTGGAGGTCGTATAGACCGCGCAGTTGATCAGTACGATGGTGACCACGACAGCCATGGCCTGATCGTTCTGGATCAGTGCCCGGAACATCTGACCGATGGAAGGAGCATCCACATCTACCGTAGATTTTTCCTTGATATTAATACAGGTAATGGCAATAAATATCACGAACAGCACAGCAATGATCAGGGTGAACCGGGAAAATCCGACCCGCTCTTCTCCTCCGCCCAGGGCATTGACACAAAGCATGGTGATCACGGTGATGATGGCAGAGCCGACACCGGCGCAGGAACGTCCCAACGTTGACAATCCTTCACGCTCTTTTCCGCTGTGAGTAAATGCCGGTATCATGGACCAGAAGGGAATATCCATCATGGTATAGGTCACACCCCAGAGAATATAGGTAACCGCCGCATAAGCCACCAGCCCGCTGCCATCCAGCGCAGGAGGCGCTGAGAACATCAGAAACAGAACAACAGCATTGGTCACGGTGCCGATCATCAGCCAGGGGCGGAATTTCCCCCAGCGTGTCCTGGTCTTAGCTACGATGACACCCATGAAGGGATCGTTAAAGGCATCGAACACTCTGGCAACCAGCAGGATAATACCCATAGCTACGGCATTTACCCCTAAAATATCCTGATAGTAATATAAAATATAGCTGGCGGACAGCATATACACCATATCCTTGCCGACCGCACCCAGTCCATAAGAAAACTTTTCTTTTCCACTTAAACTCATAATGTAACCCTGATCCTTTCTCTTTGATTTTCACCTGAAATTAAACCGTAACCTGAAACGGTATCTTTATTTCCCCTGCGGTCTGGGACCGTAATAACAAAGTTCCCTGACCGGATATCCCAAGACTTTTTACATAAGTGCCACCCATGCCGCCCTGTAAGGCAATGGTGTCAGGTCCGATGATGGCAATGTCACCTTCCGCGGTGATCCGTACCGGCTCCTGATAAAAAGGAAGCACATTGCCGTGGGCATCCACAGCCCGGATCCGTACCAGTGCCACGTCGTAGCTGTGATGCTCTGTCAGATTCGTGTGATCCGCTTCCGCCTGCAGCCGGATCCCATTTACCGGCTCTTTGGTGACAGACTTTATGACTTTGCCGTCTTTGATGGCATCAAAACGGTATACGGTGGCGGTACCGCCCCAGTCACCGATGTATTTCGTGTAAAGCTTTGTCACCTCCGCAAAATCAATATGATACAGCAGTACCAGCTTTAAGGCGGTAGGATACAATCTCTTCGGAATATGGTTCAGACTGCCTCTGGCCACGATATTCATGGCATCCGCCATTTCTTTCGCATGTTTCGGACGGAACCGTTCGTTCTTCTCCAAAGCATCACCGATAAAGTCATCGATGAGAATGGGACCGTGCTTTAAATGCTTATAAGGGGACATTTCTGGCCGGTATTCCTTGATAAAACGGTCGTTTTTATACATTCTCACACTGTCGGCATTGGACAAAATATACAGGTTTCCGCGGTTGCAGCCGGGATGCTCTCCGATATCCATGGAGGAGGTGATCTGAAGCACGGGGATCTCATCCTGTTCACAGGCATAAACGGAAGCTGCGAGCTTCGGATTACGGAACATATCCATGACACCGTGATAACAGATCCGGTCACCGCTTCCGAAGTCCTTATGGGTATTGTAGTCGAACATACACCAGCCGAAGCTTCCGGCGATATCCTCCTGCCCCGCCACGGCATCCAGTACGTTGGCATGGCGGATCGCATGTTCACTGCGGCGTTCCTCATTATCGAAGGCTTTTGTGGGATACATGTGTCCGTTGTATTCGCTGATCAGGTAAGGCTTGTCGGTATCGGAAGTGACCTTTTTCTTCGGGTCACAGCCGGGAGTCTCGCCGTCGTGCAGAAAATCGTTATAAGTATAGACGTCCTCCAACAGATGACTTTTCTTAATAGCCCGGACACCGCCGGTAGGTCTCATGGGATCCAGCTTATGTGCCACGGCATTGGTCTTTTCGTAAAACGGATCATCATCCGGGGATTCATTGATCCGTACACCCCACAAAATAATCGAAGGATGATTGCGGTACTGACGGATCATGTCCTCTGCATTGACCACCGCCTGTGCTTTCCAGGTGTCATCTCCAATATGCTGCCAGCCGGGAAACTCTGTGAAGACCAGAAGTCCCAGTTCGTCGCACCGCTCCAGAAAATAATGACTCTGGGGATAGTGGGAAGTCCGCACGGCATTCAGCCCCAGCTCTTTTTTTAACAGATCCGCATCCAGCTTCTGCATGCTCTCCGGCATGGCATAGCCTACATAAGGATAACTCTGATGGCGGTTCAGACCCCGGATCCGCAGTTTTTTGCCATTGAGGTAAAAGCCGTCTTTTTTAAAAACTGCATCCCTGATACCGAAGGTGACCTCTGCTTCGTCCAGAAGCTGTTCTCCCTGCCAGAGCTGGGTCTTTAACAGATAAAGATGAGGGTGTTCGGTATCCCACAAAAAAGGATGTGGAATCGTTCCCTGAATACGAAACGGGGTCTCAGCCGTAGTGCCTGTGGGGACATTCTGTTCGCAGAGAAACTGCCAGCCATTATCTGATGTTACATCTGATACCACACCCGACATTACAGCATCGCTCTTTAACATATAATATTGTCTGACATTAAGGTCTTTTGCAACTTCATAAAAAGTGATTTCAGAAGTTACCTGAGCCTCATCCGGTGTGATCAGCGTGTGTACGAAAATATCCTCAAGGGCAATCTGGTCTTTTACTTCGAGATACACATCCCGGTAGATGCCGCCGTAGGTCATATAATCGATCACGTAACCGAAGGGAGGCACATTTAAGTCTTCTCTGCTGTCCAGCCGGACACACAGCACATTGTCCTGTCCGTAGCTCGCATATGCCGACAGATCTACAGTAAAGGCGGTGTAGCCGCAATGGTGCTCTCCCACCTTATTGCCGTTGAGATAGACGGTACTGTCATGACCGGCCCCTTCGAAGGTGAGCAGGATCCGCTTGCCCTGCCATTCGGTCGGAATATGCAGATGACGTCTGTAGCCGCTGACCATCTGGTAGAGAGATTCGTCAAAATAGTGAAACGGGGTCTCCTTACAGGTATGAGGGATTCGGACGGGCTGCAGGGTCTCTTCCGGGTATTCTGTTGCAGTCATCCCCTCCTGAAAGTTCTCGTTAAAAAGCCAGTCTTCGCTTAAATAGATCTTCTGATTCATGGTTTGGTCCTCTTTCTTTGGGATATTATGGATTAATTCTGGATTATTCCATTGCCTCATTCTGATCTCTGTACGATGCCATACATGAGGATTTCCACAACTTCCTTCAGGGCATCTGCATAAGTCAGCTGATTTCGAGAGAGAATATCTCTCTGGAAGAACTGCTCAATGGAAGCTTCTAACATCATTTTCACCAGACAGATGGGAACCGGGCGGATGCTGCCCTCAGCCATGCCCATCTCGATCAGCTGGATTGTAGGCTCCCAGCCTGTGGAAAGTCTGAGTTCTACCTTCTGGTAGATCTTCGGGTATTTGTCCCGGAGGGAATATAATTTTCGAAGATCGATATTCTGATAACCTTCCGGCAGCACTCCCAGGATGCGGTGCAGTTTTTCCACTACACTGAGGGAAGGATCGGTCAGGATCATCTGCTCGCTTTCCTTGATGGAGTCAAAGATATAATCTACCATGGCAAGAAACAGTGCTTCTTTATCATCGTACACGGTATAGATGGTTTTCTTGCTGATCGAGAGTTCCTTCGCCAGATCATCCATTGTGAATTTCAACCCTTTTTGATCGAAGACACGCAGGGTGGCGTCGAGAATATTTTTTTGCAGACCTTCTGTGGTATCCATCGCTTCTATTCCTCCGTTCGGTAAGATTGTAATTGCAGTATGGAAACTGAAAAGTAAATTGTGGTTTCCTATAAAAACAGGGTAGCATTTTTGAAAAAAAGATTCAAGAAACGTTTTTGCCAAAAAGAGTTTCCGAGAATTGTGAAATATAACAAAAAACCAGCCAACAAAACGGTTGACTGGTGAATGACAGAGTCTATAAATAGTTTTTCATGATGCGGTACAATGCTTTTGGATGCAGCGGTTTGGAAAGGTACTCGTTGATTCCTGCATTTCTGGCTGCTGCAATATCCTCCGGCAGTGTTTTGGTACTGACGGCAATCATGGGGATTCCAGGTCCGTCGGTATGGGTGGAAGCGTTTAATTTTATTATCTCTTGAATTGTTCTGCCAGCGTGGGATGAGATTTTTTGCGGGTGATCTCCACCAATCCTAAAGGCGTCATATCCACGATGCGGGGATGCTGAGGATCCCCTGCGGTCAGATTCTTTAATGTCTCCAGTAACTCCTTCTGCCGTTCCTTTTCCGCCATATTGATGAAGTCCACAATGATGATACCGGACAGATTCCGCAGGCGCAGCTGTCTGGCTACTTCTTCGGCAGCCTCCAGGTTTACCTGATAATAGGTGTCCTCTCCTGCTTTTTTCGCTTCGTTTTTACCGGAATTGACATCGATCACCGTCATGGCCTCCGTAGGCTCGATGACGAGATATCCTCCGCATTTTAACCAGACTCTCGTATCCAGTGCTTCCTCCATGCCGCGCTCCAGAGAATACAGCAGGCGTAAAGAGATCGCTGGATCATCGTAGAACCGAATGGACTTTTGTTTTAACAAAGGGTGATCTCCTTCCGACAGCTGACGATAGATCTGAGGATCATCGGTAAGGATCTCAGAATATTCCGAAGGATCCGCCATCTGCTCCAGAACCTCGTAAACGGCCTCAGAAGGCTTCAAAAGGCAGGTGAAGTACACTTTATGGTCTGCCTGCTCCCAAAGGCTCTGAAGGGCTTCAGAAGCGTTCTCGGGGGTGCTCCCGTTTTTACAAAGCAGCTGCTTCATCCGGGCAGGATCCGCAGTGGCGGAGGCACGCTTTGTCTTCTGGGCATCTCTGGTGACCATGACTATCAGCTCGTCTCCAGCTTTCAAGGTACCGTCTGCCTTACGATTGGTCAGATGCGCCGCACCTGCTTCCCGCAGGGGTAGAAAGCACAATTCTCCGGGCAGGATCTCCACGAAGCAGGCATCAATATTTTTTGCCACATTCTGTATTTTCCCCAGATAGATGCCACCGATCTTACTGGCATCTGACCGCAGTACGCGTATAGCATCCACACCCCGGGCATTGACAAGCAGAGCTGCCCTGCGTTCCCTCAGACAGGTGAAGATCAGTTTTCCCTCCGTGCAATCCGTGGATTTACGGATCTGATTTACTTCTTTTTCTCTGGCCGGTCGTCCGCCGGTGAGACTGCGGCTCATTCCGTGTCACCGGAAGCTGCCCTGTAAGCTTCCTCACTGTCGAAACCTATGGCATCCAGGGGGAGAAGGGCGTCTGTTTCGTTTCTCAGATAGGTCTCTTCTCTGTTGACCAGAAGGGCATTTTCCTGCAGGGTCTCACCATTTTCGGAAAATAATGCTTCAATGACCTGAATGGGTTTGATATTTCCGGCACTGGAGGCATCCACCAGCAGATAAAGCTTTTCGGACTCCACCACCTTCATCTCATAGATACCTTCTTTTAAATTGATCTCCCGGCTTCCCTTTTTTGTCTCTTTGGTAATGAGGATCTCATCTTTTGCAAGAAAACGATCCACCGCGGAGCTCAGATCAAAATGAGGATCTCTGCCCTCCCGGAAAGCTACCGTATATCCGGCGGCAGCAACGCTGGCCATGGCATTGCCGGCCTTGTCCGGCAGAATTTTCACCGAAGTGATCTCGATTCCCGGTACGGAAGCGGCATTCAACCGCTGCTTTACATCCTCACAGGAGGTCAGGGAATGCACTTCCAGGTCCATATATTCTCCGTTGCTGGTCAGTCCCACACCCAAAGGTGCGGCAAAGGACATGATCTGATGCGGGCTGAAGCCTCCGGTATAGGCTACGTCCAGCTCCGCTCTGCGGTTGGCTTTCTGGAAGAAGCGCATTACATCCAGATGGCCAATGAAACGTACCGGTCCGTATTTTCTGAATTTGATTCTTAACTTCATAATTTCTGTCAGATTTCTATGAGGCCTTCCGTGAAAGACCTGAAATTTCCCTTTCTTCGTATTTTTCTACACTCTATAATGTGTCACAAAAGCATGCCCCTTACAATCATCCTCTGGGCTCCACACAGATACCGCAGCCGAATCTGGCGGCACCGCAGCCCTGACATGCCTGTTTGCAGTTCGGTGAGATCGTCTCGTTTTTCGCTTTCTGCCATTCTCTCTCCAGAAAAGCTCTGGATACACCGCAGTCCAGGAAATCCCAGGGCAGGATCTCGTCCAGAGGCCGTTCTCTGTGGGAATAGAAATCCGGGTCCAGACCACAGGCTTCAAAAGCTTCCATCCAGACATCGTTGTGGAAATACTCACTCCAGGCATCGTAGAAGCAGCCCTTGTTATAGACATATAAAAGCACCTGGGACAATTTTCTGTCACCTCTGGCCAGAACACCCTCCAGAACGCTGACATCCGCTTCGTGCCAGTTGTACTTGATGCTCTTCTGGTTCAGCTGCTCGGAAATGGCCTTTCTGGTCAGATATGCCTTTTCCACGAACTCTTCCTTGGTACACTGGGGCGCCCACTGGAATGGCGTAAAGGGCTTCGGCACGAAGAAGGAGGTACTGGTAACAATCTGCACTCTGCCGTTGACACGTTTCTCCTTCGGCACCGTATCGAAGAAAGTGGCCGCAATTTTGTTGGAAAGCTCAGCGATTCCCCGGATATCCTCTTCGGTTTCCGTGGGATGTCCCAGCATGAAGTACAGTTTGACTCTGGTCCAGCCGCCTTCGAAGGCAAGGGCGGAACCCTGTAGGATCACTTCTTCAGTGAGTCCTTTATTGATGACATCCCGAAGTCTCTGGCTGCCGGCTTCCGGAGCAAAGGTCAGACTGGATTTCTTCACATCCTGTACTTTGCTCATGACATCCAGAGAAAAGGCATCGATACGTAAAGACGGCAGGGAGATATTGATATGTCTCTTATCACACTCTTCAATCAGGAAGTCAATCAGCTCTGGCAGCTTACTGTAATCGCTGGAACTTAAGGAACTTAAGGAAATCTCCTCATGACCGGTGTTTTTCAACATTTCCATGGCGTACTTTTTCAGAACTTCCACATCCCTTTCTCTGACGGGACGATACAGCTGTCCTGCCTGACAGAAACGACAGCCACGGATACAGCCTCTCTGAATCTCCAGAACGACTCTGTCCTGTGTGACTTTGATATAAGGAACTACCGGCTTCATAGGATAAAAGCTGTCGGTCATATCCGTTACCAGCTCTTTGCGGATCCTTGCGGGAATTCCCTCTTCCGTAGGTTGAAAGGAAGCAATGGTGCCATTTTCATGGTAAGTGGTCTCATAGAACCGGGGCACATACATTCCCGGCAGCTTTGCCGCCCGGCGTAAGAATTCTTCTCTGCCTGTCTTCTCCGTCCGGCATTTCTTATAGAGATCGATCAGCGGCCGGTACTGGGTCTCGCCTTCTCCGATATAGAAAATATCAAAGAAATCGGCAATGGGCTCAGGATTATAGGTGCAGGGACCGCCGCCGATAACGATGGGACAGTCCTCTCCACGTTCGGTGGCAAGCAACGGGATCCCCGCCAGATCCAGAACCTGCAGAATATTCGTATAACACATTTCGTACTGAATGGTGATTCCCAAAAAGTCGAAGTCTTTTATCGGATCCTGACTCTCCAGGGCAAACAGCGGAATGTTCTCCTTACGCATAATTTCATCCAGATCCACCCAGGGAGAATACACACGCTCACACCAGACATCATCCCAGGAATTGAGCATGCCATACAGGATCTGGATTCCCAGGTGGGACATACCGATCTCGTAGACATCCGGGAAGCACATACAGAAACGGACATCAATGCTGTCCCTGTCCTTCACTACGGCATTGACTTCGTTGCCGATGTAGCGGGCCGGTTTTTCGATCTTCATCAGAATATCATCATTTAACGCTAACTTTTCGTTCATATTTACCTCAGGTTATTGATTTTTACATATAATTTTTCATCTGCCGGACATCTCCGTCTGTGCAGGGGACATCGGAATAACGGGCTTTTTCATAGATTTCAGCCATTCCTTCCACATCCAGCGATTTTTCGGCATCTCTAGCAGTATAAAATGGCAGGCTCATCTTTGCAAGCCCGCTGGCATTTATTTTTTTCTGATATATCCGCCTTATCTTCTGGCCGGCATCTAAGAAAGCAAAAGAAAACCATTTCTGCTTCTGCTTTGCGGCAGTATTTTCCGGGGCAGCCTCCAGGTGTTCCCGCTTGTCCATGCTCTCCGGCTGTTCAGAAACTGTGCCGGGGAGTGAAAACTGCATTCTGTCCCTGAGAAATGTGATCAGCTTTCGAATTCCGCGGTACAGCAGAAATACGCAGACGATCAGAAGTGCGATCATGGCCACATATTCCAGAATGACCCATAAAATAAAAGGATCTTCCGCTTCCATGGGAGGCATATCGCCACCGCCTGCCTGCTGTTCCACCACTACCGCTTCTGTCCCGGAATCCATGGGGAGCAGTCCGAACAGGAAACGAAGAATCGCAGCCAGACCGTTTCGCAGTAACCGCAAAAAGGGCTTTAACCAGGCAAACTGTGACACTGCCATGAGCAGAAGCCCCGATAACAGCACGAAGGCTGCGGTGCTGTGGAGACCGGAACGAAAGATCTCCTGAAACGGGATCTTGCCGGTACTCAGCCTGTTTACCGTAAGGAAATCCTCATAGGACTGCAAAAACAAAATGACAGCATACAATAAAAACACCAGGATCAGACTCATACGATAATAGAGATCCCAGACGTTGTTTCCCTGATAATGCTGCAGAAAAAGACACAAAAAGGCAATTCCGGCGGCTAACGGCAGAGGCAGCGGATCGGAAGCAAAGTCCTCCGTCCGAAAACGCAGCCAGAGGGAATAGATCACAAAGCCTGCACCTACCAACAGCCGGATACCACGGTTTACGCCGTTGGCTGCCGGAATGATATAAAAACATGCCAGTACCAGTCCGTGCAGAAGGAGCAATACCGACAGATGCTTACAGCGTTTTCTGGCGTAATACAGAAAAAACACCGGCAGCGCTCCGAGCATCCACAAAACCAAGGACGGACGGCTCGCCGGAGCCAGCGCGGCCAACAACGTGGACGCAGTCAGCGCCAGGGGATAAAAACATAATTGATTCATTAGATCAGTCAAAATTTCTTTCACATTCAGACGCTTTCTTCCCGTAGGGAGATAAAAGTGATCAAAGACTTTAACGCTTCCCCGGGATCAGGAGGTGTACTTTCGGAATAAGGATAAAACCATTTCATATCCGGGTGTTTTTCCTGATATTGCAGAAGTAATGCTGCAAAGTCTTCATAGGCATTGGGTGATACAAAGCAGGTATAGAGCGCATTGGACGCATCGGACATACGGGCGGCAAACAGCTCGGAAAAAGACTGTACCGGTTTAGCCGTATCGATTCTTGCAAGCGTCTGCAGACAGACATTCCGCTGTCTGACTCCGCCGCCGGCTTCCAGAATACAGGGGTCTCCACTGATTGTGTCAATACCGTTGCAATACAGGGCAACCTGCATCCCCTGTTCCAGAAACAGCAATAACAGTGCCGTGGCAATCTGCAGGCAGGCTTCCACGCAGTCCTCTTTTTTCAGAATACCGGTGTCCTCTAAGTTCACAAAAATCCGAACGGATTTCTGGGAGGTATAATTTTTCTGGTTTACCTTCAGATCCCCGGTACGGGCCGTGGCTTTCCAGTTGATGCTTTTTAAGTCATCCTGTGGTTGGTAATCCCGAATGCCCCGGTATTCGAAAGGGTCTTCCAAAAGATGTCGTTTTGTCAGAACTTCTCCGTTTAACTGTTTTAAAGACCGTTTAAAATCCGGATGGGAAAAGGGCTTCGGGTACACATAGAGACTGCAGTGTTCGATGGGTGTCGTAGCCGTATACTGTGCTGTCAGGAACAGATCGGATGCGACAAGATCCGCCTCCTGTATGGTGTAATAACCTCTTCTTCCGCCGGTAAAGTGCAGCGCTCTGGTGACCTTCTCCAGACGTCCGATCTGGAAAATATCATTGCGGTAATAGCGATCCGTGGTCCGGGAGCCTTTGGTATCGGCAAACACCAGATGTCTGTCAGTCTGGAATTTGACCTTCAACATGGTAAGGGGCAGCCGTTTGCGATTCTCAATGATCTCCGACAGCTCGCTCTCCTGTCCTTCCCAGATGCCATCCTCCCGGAAAGAAAGGGAAACCTTCAGATCACGCTGCCATATTTTGGCGTATACATATTTCTGCCCCAGATACAGAAGCAGGGCAAAGACAATGATTCCCAGCAGTTGTATCATGGCTCAAACCTTTCTGTGGGAACAGGAACAGTGGAAAGGATGTTTTCCATTCTGCCTGCTGCGGAGCCGGTATCGGAACCGAAGCTGCATACCAGTCTGTGGGCCAGCACCGGAACAGCCAGGGTACGAACGTCATCCGGGATCACATAGGAACGTCCCTGCAGATAAGCATAGGCCTTGACACAGCGTAAAAGCCCAAGGGTTCCTCTGGGACTGACGCCTGCCAGAATACCGTCTGCCCGTCTGGTGGCTTCTGCAATCTGTACCATATATTCCCGGATGCAGGGATGAACAAAAATCTTCGCAGCCTCTGCCCGGGCAGCCAGAAGTTCCTCCAGAGAGACCACGGCAGTCAGGCTTTTCAGGGGATCTTCCTCCATGTACAATTCCAGAATCCTCAGTTCCTCTTCTTTGGTGGGAAGGTTCATGGACAGTTTTATAAGGAAACGGTCTAACTGCGCTTCCGGCAGAGGAAATACGCCGGCACTTTCGATGGGATTCTCTGTGGCAATGACAAAGAAGGGTTCGCCCGGTGTATAAGAGACACCCTCGATGGTTACCTGACGCTCTTCCATACATTCCAACAGTCCTGCCTGGGTTCTGGGGGTGGCACGGTTCAATTCGTCTGCCAGTAAAATATTGGTAAATACCGGCCCCTTTCGCAGGGTGAATTCATTCTTCTGTCTGTCATAGACATTGATGCCGGTAATGTCACCGGGCAACAGATCCGGGGTAAACTGCACCCGGGAAAACCGGGCATTTAAAGATTTTGCCAGTGCCTTGGCCAGCTTCGTTTTGCCAGTGCCGGGGACATCCTCTAATAGTACATGTCCGTCAGCGATTAGGGCCGTCAGAAGAAGTTCTGTCACTTCCTCTTTTCCGACCAGGACTTTTTGAATATTGTTTTGTATTCTGGATGCTAATTCTTTTCCGTTTTGTTCAGCCATAATTTCTCCTAAATTACTAAAACTATTCAGAACTTTATTCGCAAAAAACTCTTTCAGAGTTACCTTTTTGCTTATGAAGTGCTTACATGGCTCTGAATAGTTATCATTATACCTTATAAACTTAAGTTCTGCCAGTACCAAAAGGCACATAAATATGAACTGCGAAGATTGCAGATACCAGAAAGGAATGTAAAAGAGCATGGAAAAACATGATCACAGACATAAGGAAGAACTCTTACAGCAGATGCGCAGACAGGCAGAAATACGGCCAGAGCAAAACGATTCGGAACCTGCCGCATCTTCCGATACCGGTACGTTCAAAATCCGCCTTGCTCTGGCCGGAGTATTATTATTGACGATCATATTGCTGGATCAAAAAGGCAAATGCTTTGCCGGGATCTCCATGGATCAGGTGCTGCATTATGTCACCGATGTAGATTACGGCACTTATCTGGAGACCTGGGTGGAAACTGCAGTTAACGGTTCGCAAGCTCTGTAGTGATCTCTTCCCAGGTGACATCCTTTTCCGCCATCAGCACCATCATATGATACAGGAAATCACTGATCTCATATTTGACCTCATTTGGGTTGGGATTTTTGGCGGCGATCACAATCTCAGTTGCCTCCTCGCCCAGTTTCTTGAGAATCTTGTCAATGCCCTTGTCGAACAGGTAATTGGTATAGGAACCCTCCTTGGGGTGGACCTTGCGGTCCTTGATCACATCGAAGACTTCCTCGAATACCTGTAAGGGATTGTTGCTTTCCTCATAATCCTTTTTCGTGATCTCATTGAAGAAGCAGCTTCTGCTTCCGGTATGGCATGCAGCGCCCACTTGAGATACCTTCGCAAGGATTGTATCCATATCACAGTCCGCCACCAGTTCCTTCACATACTGGTAATGACCGCTGGTCAGACCTTTCAGCCATAATTCCTGACGGCTTCTGCTGTAGTAGGTCATCTTGCCCAACTTCAGGGTCTGCTCATAGGCTTCCTCATTCATATAAGCCATCATCAGAACTTCCTGTGTCCGGTAATCCTGTACGATAACGGGTACCATGCCGTCACTGTTCTTTTTGAAATCTTCCCACTTGTAGGCAGCCTGGAAGGATTCAATGGGAATATCGTTCTCCCGGCACAGATCCTTCAGGGCTACGATCTCTTTCACATTGTCATTTATCGTATTGCCGGTGACACCACAGACATTCTCATAAGCAAAAATCTCCAGCAATTTATTCAATGCCACCTGATTGATCTGCACGAAAAACGGAAGGGAAAGAATGGCCTGAGTCTCCCGGATCTGATGAGGGTTCATCAGGATCATGGCAGAGATATATTTCTCAATCTTCTCCTTATGTAATTCCAGAACGGCCGGGTCGTTGTAAGAGATCAGAATCTTGTCCTTACCGAATTTCAGAGAGACCTCTTCGGTAATCTCAATATTACTCTCTTTCTCATAGTCGAGAACTGCTTTTTTACATCCGGCATAAAGTAATTTCTTAATGTCCTCCATACGCTTGACATTGCCGGCACCGATGACATCCACTTCCGCCCTGGTACAGATCTCCTTGATGATATCCAGTGCGGCATCATGCTCCGCGTCACCTTCGGACATATCGAAGACGATCAGCTCATCCGCATTGTGCTCACAGTAATAATCTGCCAGACGGACGGGATCCGTATCCACGATGGTGGTATCCGTAAGATTCCGCACCGCATGCTCATGATATAAATAAATACAGGGAACAAATTTCTTGATGATCATAGTAATCCTCACGTCTTTCTATACCTGCAAAGCCTATGCTGCAGGCACGTATTTTTTACAGACTTCCTTTGGTACTTAAAACATCCGTTACCTTCGGATTATAGGAAACGGCCTGATCCAGCGCCTTGGCAAATGCCTTGAACATGGCTTCGATCATATGGTGATTATTGCCCGGAGACAACATTTTGATATGTAAGTTCATTCCGGCACTGTAGGATACGGCATAGAAAAATTCCTTTACCAGCTCCGTATCCAGTTCACCTACCTTCGGTACAGTAAATTCACATTCAAAATTAAGAT
This sequence comes from Clostridium sp. AF34-10BH, assembly GCF_003478095.1. Classification (NCBI taxonomy): domain Bacteria; kingdom Bacillati; phylum Bacillota; class Clostridia; order Eubacteriales; family Clostridiaceae; genus Clostridium; species Clostridium sp. AF34-10BH. The sequence goes on along the minus strand of NZ_QUEC01000034.1, from coordinate 18,277 downwards.
AAGGCCGGCCGCTTAAGTCAACGGCGCACAAAGCAAGTACCTCATCCATAGGCAGAATAAAATAGCCGTAACGATTGATGCCCTTCTTGTCTCCTATCGCTTTTTTGATAGCTTCACCGAAGACAATGCCGGTATCCTCCACCGTGTGGTGACCGTCCACCTGCAGATCGCCCTTCACCTTGCATTCCAGGTCAAAAAAGCCGTGCCTCGCAAAGCCGTCCAGCATATGGTCAAAAAATCCGATGCCGGTAGACAGATCCGCTTTTCCGGTGCCGTCCAGATTTAAGGTGATGGCAATATCGGTCTCTTTCGTTGTACGGGTTACAGTTGCAATTCGTTCCATAATATCCGATGACTCCCTTCCCAGAGGAAATGATTAATCTTCAAATCTAACTTTAATACTGTTTGCATGTGCGGTCAAGCCTTCACTCTTGGCGAAGGTCTCGATCTGGTTGTGCACCTTTTCCAGTGCCTGCCTGGAATAAGAGATAATACTGGTCTTCTTGATGAAGTCGTCCACGTTTACCGGGGAGAAGAACCGTGCGGTACCGTTGGTGGGCAGAATGTGGTTCGGACCTGCAAAATAATCACCCAAGGGTTCGGAAGCATACTCTCCCAGGAAAATCGCACCGGCATTGCGGATACGGGTCATGGTATCAAAAGGATTCTTTGTAATGATCTCCAGATGCTCGGAAGCAATGGCGTTGGCGGCATCAATAGCATCTTCCATGTTGTCGGCTAACAGAATGTAGCCGTAATTGTCCAGAGACTTCTGGATAATGGGAGCACGCTCCAGTACTTTTACGAAGCCGTCCACTTCCTCTGAGACTTTCTCCGCCAGTTCCTTCGAAGTGGTAATCAGAATGGCACTTGCCAGTTCGTCATGCTCTGCCTGAGACAGCAGATCTGCTGCAACGTATCTGGGGGTAGCGGTCTCATCTGCCAGTACCAGGATCTCGCTGGGACCCGCAATGGAATCAATGCTGACATAGCCATAAACAGCTTTTTTGGCAAGAGCTACGAAAATGTTACCGGGACCGGTGATCTTGTCGACCTTAGGTACCGACTGGGTTCCGAAAGCCATGGCTGCGATAGCCTGGGCACCGCCGACCTTATAGATGGTATCCACGCCTGCAATATCAGCGGCTACCAGAGTTCCGGGATTGACCTTACCGTCTTTTCCGGGAGGGGTGGTCATAATGATCTCATCCACACCGGCTACCTTGGCGGGGATCACATTCATCAGTACGCTGGAAGGGTAAGCGGCTTTACCGCCGGGGACATAGACACCGGCTCTTTCGATGGCGGTGATCTTCATGCCTAAGATCGTACCGTCGGGCTTGGCATCGAACCAGCTGTTACGAAGCTGCTTCTGGTGAAAAGCGCGGATGTTTTCCGCAGACTGTCTGATCACATCGATCAGATTCTCATCCATCTGTGCATAGGCTTCGGCGATCTCTTCCTTTGTGACACGGATATTCTCTGCGCTTAAAGCGAACTTATCAAACTGTAAGGTATAATCGAACAATGCCTTGTCACCCTCGGCACGGACTTTTTCGATGATCTGGTTTACAGTGCTCTCATACTGGGAATAATTGTTCGGACTTCTCTTTAAAAGGTCGTTCAAAATACTCTGCTTTGATTCTTTATCCAATGCTACGATTCTCATGACGGTACTCTCCTTTAAATACTTTTTATGACGATGCTTATCGTCTCGGTCAGGCCTGTATTTTTAACTGCTCCCGGATCGCACCCACCAGCTTGCGGATACGGTCGGCTTCCATCTGCATACTCACCGGATTGACGATCATACGGGCGGACAGAGGACATACCTCTTCCAGAACCTCCAGCCCGTTTTCCCTTAAGGTGGAACCGGTCTCAACGATATCCACGATGACGTCAGACAGCTCTACCAGCGGCCCTAATTCTACAGAACCGTTTAATTTGATGATATCTACGGTCTGATGCTTTTTATTATAGAAATACTCTCGGGCGATATTGGGGTATTTGCTGGCTACCCGGATCCGCTCATGGTGTTTCAACAACTCTCTGGCGGAAGCAGGACCGCAGACACACATCCGGCATTTGCCGAAGCCAAGGTCCAGCACTTCGTAGACATTCCGGTTTTCTTCCAGAATGGTGTCCTTGCCGACCACGCCGATATCAGCAGCACCATACTCTACATAGGTGGGAACGTCGGGACCCTTTGCCAGGAAAAAGCGTAATTTGTATTCTTCATTGACGAAGATCAGCTTTCTGGTATCTTTATCCTTCATTTCTTCACAGGTAATGCCGATCTGTTCGAAAAGCTCCAGTGTCTTTTTGGCAAGTCTGCCCTTTCCCAGAGCAAACGTAAGATATCTTTCTTCACTCATTACTGATCTGCCTCCTCGTTCTCTGTGATCTCGGGGGAAAGCACGGTGGGAATCCCTTCTTTCCTCAGGGTTATGACTTCGGAAAGCTTCGCCAGATAATCTGCCTCGTCTCCTGCCCGGTAATACACGGTTTTGCCGGAAGCGGGAATATCGATATTCACTTTCTGGCGGGATAATGCTTCCAACAGGTCGTCAATGACGATGACGAAACCGATAGCTGCGGCATTCTTGCCGAATTTCCGAAGCAGATTGTCGTAACGGCCACCCTTTACCACGGCATCACCGATACCGTAGGTGTAAGCCTTGAAGACAACGCCGGTATAATACTGATATTTGCTGAGCATTCCGAGATCAAAGGAAATGTATTCCGCCACACCGTACTGCTCTAAGCGTTCTTTTAACTTTTCCAGTCTTGCAATCGCCTGTAAGGATCTTTCATTTTTAACCAGTGCCTTGGCAGCCTCCAGAGACTCTATATTTTCGAACATATCCGCCAGCTTTAACAGAATGCTGTGATAAGGCTCGGGGATCTGCTTCTGCTCCAGTAATTCCTGGGCAGCGAAAAAGTTCTTGCCGGAGATACAGGAACGAAGTTCCTTTTCCGTATCCTCATCCAGACCGGCTTCCTCACAGAGGCCGCGGAAATAATCCACCTCACCGATAGTCACCTGGAATCTGGTCAGTCCTGCGCTTTTCAGAGCTTCGATCACCATACTGATTACTTCGGCATCCGCCTCTACGGAAGGATCTCCGATGAGTTCTGCACCCATCTGGGTCACCTCTTTTAATTTACCCTGCAGATTGGAAGTGTTTGTAAACGTATTGCCGTTGTAACTGAAACGAAGCGGCACCTTTTCCTCCATAAAATACTTCGCTGCGCAGCGGGCGATGGACGGCGTAAAGTCTGGCCGCAGCACCAGCGTATTACCCTCTTTATCAAAGAACTTATACAGCTCCTTACTGGGAGTGGTTCCGATCTCCTTGGAGAAAACATCGAAAAACTCAATGGAAGGGGTCTGAATATCTTCGTAACCGAAACAATGGATCGCCTGCTGCAGTTTCTGTTCTACGGCCAGCTTCTTTGCATATTCTTTGCCGTAAATGTCCCGGACACCCTCCGGCGTATGTAAAAGTCTGTTGTTCATAAGCGTTCCTCAATTCATACACTTTAATATATTAACGTGATACCATATTATCATAGTAGCACGCGAAACTATTTGTAGTATACTAGGAGACCTCTCCGCTGTCAAGAAATTATTATTTATTATTCCTCCCGGTCTTCCAGATCCTTTTTCAGAATATCCAGATAGGGAACCAGGATTCCCTGATGCTTCGGGATAATATATTCCGGGTTCAGTTCCTCGAAACGGAAGCTTTTCCGGCCGCCCTCCTGTGCCCTGTCCCAGAAAAAGCGGAGCATTTCATAGGGAAGGTAATATAACAGATCCTTATGGCTGTAAAATATCAGGAAAAAGGCGATACCCCCCTGTTTCTCGAACTGATGCATGAACTCCACCTGATGGGGATGGATATTTTGCAGGGAAAAGGTGTCCACCGCACATTCCTTGGCATCAAAACAGACCGGAATGCCCTGTACGACACCGATATAGTCTACGGTACTCTTCTGTTCGAAAAAGGCCAGGGTGATCTGGCGGCTCTCCTTATCCATTTTGACCGGGGTAATGGGGGTGGGGATCTTCTGAATCAGGGCCAGACCGGCCTCGGCATATTTTTCATTGGTGCGGTTGACCATATCCTCCAGAGTAGATCCACGAAGCCCTCTGGTATTCCATGTTGCCATTGTTCTTAGTTTTCCTTTCTAGCAGGCGGAATCCGGTGTCAGATTCAGAGCCTGTAAGATCTCTGCAAATTTATGGGGAAGCGGTGCGTTGAAAGTCTGACCGCTCACCTTTGCAAGAGGTCCTTCCGCTTCTTCCGGGAAACACACTCTTCCGGCATGCAGAAGCTGGTGGTGCAGAGAGTATTCCGATTGCATCCTGCGATTTAATTTGTTGTCTCCGTACTTGGTGTCACCAAGTAACGGATGTCCGGTGCTGGCCAGATGGGCGCGGATCTGGTGGGTTTTGCCGGTGACCAGTTCTACGGTCAGCAGGGTATATTCCCCAGCCACCGCACTGGGAGTGTAGATTGTTTTTATAAAGGAAGCATCTTCCGGAGCCTCCGCCATATCTGGAAATACCTGTACCGTATTGGTGCGTTCGTCCTTGTACAGATAGCCTTCCAGGGTGCTTTCCTGTAAAATCTTGCCCTTACAGACGGTCTGATAATATTTCTTTACGGAACGATCCTTGATGATCCGGCTGAGTGCCTGGGAACCGGCCAGCGTCTTTCCGCACAATACGATACCGCTGGTATTGCGGTCGAGGCGGTTGCAGACCGATGGATGGAAGGTGGCAAGATCGGTTTCTTTTATGGCATTGGCAGCCAACAGGTGGCCAATCAGCCATTCGTTCAGGGAAAGATCTTCCGGTTTGGCTTTCTGGGTCAGAACTCCGGCAGGTTTATTCAGCAACAGGATATTTTCATCCTCATAAAGAACGCTGATATCCTTTAAAGAACGGTAAGCCTTACGGTAATCGGAAGTATCTTCCGCTGCCCCGGCACCGGACAGAGAGGCATAAGTTTCCTCAGAGAAAAAGCATTTTACCTCGTCTCCCTGGGCAAGGATTTCTTTACCTTCAGCCTTTTTCCCGTTCAACGTAATATTTTTCTTGCGAAGCATCTTATATAAAAATCCGGTGCCTGCATTAGGTAACGCTTTTTTTAAAAATTTGTCCAGACGTTGTCCCGCCTGATTTTTGCCAATGGTAAGCAACTGCATAGGACACCCTCCTTTTGAGAAGTAAGTTATAGAGATACGCTCTTTAAGGTCTGGCAGATCCCGGCAGACAGTTCCGGCTGTGAGGAAAGCTCCTTTAACTGATCACATCTTGTCAGATACTTGTCCAGATCGTTAAATATTTTCACAGAGACTTCTCTGTAATTGTCTTTTTTCAGAATGTCCTGAATGTGCTTGTAAAAAGCCTGTTCCGCAAATTTCGGATCCGTGGTGTAGCCACAGACTGTATTACCGCAGACTGTCAGATGATAGATAACATAATTCTTCTCATAGGAAGTAAATACCATATCGTAGAGAGTGGTAAGGCCTTCTGTATGTGCTGCGATTTTTGCAGCTACCTGCTCGTCACAGCCCCGGTAGCGCAGGAACATGAACATTTCTACCAGACTCTTGCAGGCCGGAAGACATCCCAGTACCGCCACGATGGTCAGGAGATTCTCACGGCTTCCGGTGCTGACCCATCCGGCGATAAACAAAGACAGAGAGATGGCAAAATAAAGCACGGTTCTTAAAATCTCATAAATTTTCTGTGTGCGGAGATACCCGCGGGTTCCTCTATAGGCATCAGTGGTAAACATTCTTTTGAATTGCATGAAAAATAACTCCTTTATTTATGATTTCTTTCCAGCGCCAGACAAGACTTCGATCTCTTCTTCCGTCAATGTCCGGTATTCCCCTCTTTGCAGGGAAAGATCCAGGGACAGGGGGCCGAAGCTTACCCGCTCCAGTGTAAGTACCTGATTATCAACCGCCTGCAACATCCGTTTTACCTGATGAAACCGGCCTTCATGAATGGTCAATAACAGATCACCGTTTTCTGTGAGTCTGGCTTTGGACGGGGCTGTCGGTTTCTCATCACCGATGTCAAGCCCGTTTTCCAACCGATGGATATCTTCTGCGGAAAGCGGCTTTTCCGGCTTTACCAGATAGGTCTTATCCACATGTTTTTTCGGTGACAACAGATCATGGGCCAGAGCACCGTCATTGGTCAGGAGCAGCAATCCCGTGGTATCCTTGTCCAGCCGCCCTACCGGGAACAGATCCTTTTGTTCCGGGACAGTAAGGAGACTTACCACGGTTGGGGCTGTATTATCGTTGGTGGCAGAGACAACCCCCTCTGGCTTATTTAACATATAATAGACATATTTCCTATAATGGATTGGCTGTCCCTGACAGACCACCGTATCGGTCTCTTCATTGACTTTTGTCTCCGGCTTTTTGATTATCTGGTCGTTTACTGTCACCTGACCTTTTTTGATGTACTCTTTCACCTGACTTCGGGTGCCAATATTGTTATCGCATAAAAATTTATCCAACCGCATGGGCTTTGATCTCTTTCTTAGACTTAATTTTTCTTCATTGGCATATAGTATACAAACCTTTCAAGGCAGACAGCCATGAAAAAAATATTCGGAATCTGTTTCTTTGTTCTAATGACCGGCTGTATTCTGACTCATTCTTCCCTGAGCCTTGCCTATGCTGCCTTGGGTCTGAATCTTTGGTATGAAAAAATGGTACCGGTGCTTCTGCCGTTTATGATCCTGTCCGGCACTTTGATCCGTATGGGCATGACGGACAGCCTGATCCGTCCGGTAAGACCTTTGTTCGGAAGAATCTATCGCCTGTCAGCACCGGGAATCTATGTGATTCTGATGGGCTTTTTGTGCGGTTTTCCCATGGGTGCCCGCACTGCCTCGGATTTTCGGGACAGACAAGAAATTTCTTCGGAGGAAGGACAATATCTGCTGGCCTTCTGCAACAATCTGGGACCGGTCTATTTTCTGGGTTTTGTACTGCCACTACTGCATAGGAAGCTGGTGCTCCCCTATGTATTTGGTATGTATGGCATTCCATTGCTATATGGTATTTCCCTGCGTTATAGCGTATACAGAAATCGGATTCCAGAGAAAACAGACCAAGCTTTCGGAAGAGACAACGCAGCGAAGCTTTTAGAACAGACCGATCCGGCCTGCCTTCCTGCCATGTCCCTGCCGGATGCCCTGGATGATGCTATTACCGCTGCCGGAAGAAGCATCTTACAGTTGGGAGGCTACATGATCTTTTTCAATCTGCTGAACCTTCTGCCAAGGCTTTTACTTCCCGACAGTTTCCGGTATGCACCGCTTTTGGAGATCAGTGGGGGCCTGAAGCTGCTGGGAGACAGATTCCCTTTGTATACGTTATTGCTTTTGCCCTTTGGCGGCTTAAGCTGTATCGCCCAGACCGGAAGCTGTATCCGCAATACCGGGCTTTCCCTCAAGTCCTACATCCTTCATAAAATGGTACTGACAGTGCTTACTGCAGCTTATTATCTGGGATGGTTTCTGTTGTCTCCGGATACTTTTCTGCTTTGATTTTTCCGTCTTCGTTTTCTGTGTCTGCCCTGTTGGATCTGGTATAACAAAAAGACCAGTAACAACAGCACTACCAGAATCCCACAGATCACCAGAAAAACACCGAAATTCACTTCCGGACTTTTTTCGGAAGGCACCGGAGTATTTCCGGCGGCATCGGCCATGGTGATCACGGAACTGCCAGCTTCTGTGATCTGTTCCTCTGCAGCCCGGGAAGCTTTCGCTGCCTCCTGTGCCGCAAGACTTTCCTGTAATGCCTCTTCGGCAGCTTTTTCCTGATCAATAAAAGGCTGTGCAAAGGTGACAGGATCACTCTCTGTGAACAGATCCGCCTGATTGTAACCGCGGACGGTGACCACCGGCTGTTCCCCCTTTGTGAAGGTCACGGAAAATGTGAAGGTATCGGGATAGGTCCCGGCCATAATATCCAGTCCCGGCCAGGGAAGCAGTTCGGAATAAGTCCTGCCTCCATCGGTACTATAATCGTAATACATCATGGGGCAGTCATAGTCGGCTGCCGTCACTTCCAGAGAGACTTCTCCGGTCTCATAGTCTGCATTCTGCAAAGTCAGCTGGCAGATATCCGGTTCGGTCTTGTCCCGCACAGTGGCAGGCAGAATGGATTGCAGCGAGACTTCCGGAAGAGCGTCTGCCTCTCCACTGTAGTCCACACCAAGACTTGCACTGGATAATCCGAAATATTTTGCAACAGACAAAGCATCCTCCCTGCCGAATTTCTTCCAGTCCTCTTCTGTCTGGCAGTAAGGAGTGTCTCTGCTCTCATCCACATGACAATGCTCGATGATGGCGGAGGGAATGGATCTGGAGGTACTTTCTCTTATAATTCCGTAATAGTCATCACCGTTATCTTTAAGTTTCGTCTTGACTCCTCGTAGAAACAGTCCCATGTCCTGCATCTGCTGCATCTGTTCCCAGCCGAACTGATAACCGTAAGCGTTGTAAGGCTGTACGGAAGAGATCCAGACTTCGGATCCGAACAGATCATGATCCATGGAAGCGTTGTAATGAATACTGAACAGGAAATCCGCATTCCGGTCTGCAGCAAATTGTGCCCGGTCTGCCAGAGACATGGTCACATCATCCGTATGAGTCAGATAGACATCCACATTATCGTATTTTGTCAGTTCCTCGTACATGGCCAGCGCGGTCACCATGGTCATTTTTTTCTCCTGTGCAGGGCCTTCCAGCGTTCCCTCGTTATCACCGCCGTGTCCGGGATCAATGACAATGACGACCCTTTCTCCGGTCTCCTGCGCTCTGGGAGCCGCCTGTGCAGGCAGGGAATTTCCATAAAAACAGGCTGCTGCAAGACTGACCGCACAGATCATTGTCCTGACTAACAGCCCTTTTTGCTTTTTCCATACTTTCATTTATCGTATTCCTTTATTTTTAAAAAACCAGCTTTCAGCAGAAAACTGGTTTTTCGTACTCGTTGTTTGGACATGCTTTACATAACGTCCAGATTGTCTTCGGCATCCGCAGCAGTATCTACGTCATCAAGATCCTCATCTACGGGGTGCAGCTCACTGCGGTTGGACTGGATGATGTCACGATACTGGTTCAGATTGCCGATCAGAGCATCGTAATTGGCGCTGGCCTGCTGTGTGGAGGAAGAAATAATATTCTCCAGATGTGCCAGCATATCATCCATGTACTGCATGGCAGCGGATTTGACATTGTTGGCCTCAATAGTGGCATTGTCCAGAATCTCCTGGGCCTGCTTACTGGCCATGGTAACGACCTCGTTGGCCTGGGCGTAAGCCTGCTGCATGATCTCATGCTCGTTGATCAGCTCGTTGGTATGCACGGTAGCCTCGTTGATCAATGCTTCTGCCTTGGCTTTGGCATCGTTTAGGATGGCTTCCTTGTTGCTGATGATCTTCTGGTAGCGCTTGATCTCATCCGGGGTCTTCATACGCAGTTCCCGCAGTAACTCATCAATCTCATCCTTATTCACGATGATTTCGGTACTGGACATGAACTTCGGCTTGCAACCCTCGATGTATTCTTCTATTTCATCAATTAACTGTTCGATTCTGCTGCTCATGAAACTCTCCTTATTTACACATCACTATGCTCTGAAAGCTTTTTCACGCGATATTTGTCGTAGATCAGTTTCGCCACAAAATCCGGAACACAAGGGGTGATATCTCCGTCAAAACTTGCAATCTGCTTGATGGCGGAAGAACTGAGGTAGGCATATTCCAGACTGGTGGTCAAAAATACCGTATCAATTTTGCCATGGGACAACATCCGGTTGGTCTGTGCCATCTGCAGTTCATATTCAAAATCCGTAATGGCGCGTAAGCCCCTTACGATAACATGCAGATCTTTTTCCCTGGCATAATCCACTAAAAGCCCACTGAAACTGTCAATCTGCACATTAGGCAGATCTTTTGTGGCTTCTTCTAGTATCTTAACACGTTCCTCTACAGAAAACAACGGTGTCTTTTCTTTATTGTTCAAAATGCTGACGATCAGAACATCAAATATTTCGGATGCCCGTCTTATGATATCCATATGTCCGTTGGTGACGGGATCAAAGCTTCCGGTGTAAACAGCTCTTTTCATAAAAATCATGCCTTTCAGTGTTACTTCTTGCGAAGGAACACATGCTTGTTGGTTTTGTATTTTTTCTCACGGATCACTTCAAACCCTAAGTCTTCCGCATAGGAGAAATCGGTATGCAGAGAGGCTTCTACCAGGATCAGAGTCTCTTCGGAGACATATTTGGCATAGCGCAGCTGCTCTAAGACCCTGCGCTCCTGCTCCTGATCGTAAGGTGGATCCATGAAGATCACATCCACGTGCTTTTCATAGATGCCCGTCAGTCCTGCGCAGGCATCCTGTTTTAATACTATAGCACGGTCTTTCATTTTCGTAAATGCCAGATTGTCCTCGATACATGCCAGGGCTTTCGGGGCATTTTCGATAAAATAGGCTTTTCTGGCACCGCGGCTTAAGGCTTCGATGCCGATGCCGCCACTGCCGCTGAAAATATCCACGAACACACAGTCCGGAATATAGGTCTGCAGCATATTAAAAAGGGTTTCCTTGATCCGGTCGGTGGTGGGTCTGGTATCCATTCCTTCCGGAGTCTTAAGGGGCAGACTTCTTGCAGTTCCCGCAATGACTCTCATATGATTACTCTCCGTTTTCTCTATAAATGTTGTATGAATGATTCTGTTTAAAAAGTTACACTCTCACTTTGGTGCCCTTGCTGTCACGTTTGCCGAGTTTCAGATTATTCAGGATGAGCTCCTTGCCCTTATATTCAATGGTGGTCTCTACGGCATTTTTGGTATAATATACGTTTTCCACTACATCCTTGTCAGCCAGTTTCATACCGCGGACACCGATGGCACCTTTCTTTTTCTCGGGGATCTCATCGATGGAGAAGCGCAGGAAAAATCCTCCCCTGGTCTGCAATACGATGTTCCGCTGGTCAGTCAGGGCAGCAACGTTTACAACGCAGTCACCCTCCGCCAGCTTCGTAGCGGCAACGGTACGTTTGGTCACATCGAATTCCCCGCCGTCTACCACTTTTAACATGGACTGGGCGGTGGCGAAGATTACCCGGCACAGATTCAGCTCCTTCTGGCTGGTGATGTATATGATCTCCTCGTTCTTCTGACTGAAGTTACTTACATTGTCAATGGGTGTGCCCTTATCACGGAACTTGCCGTAAGGCAGATCCAGCACCTTGATGGTATGCATCTGTCCGGTGCTGGTGAACAGGCAGATCCTTCCGGTATTTTTACAGGTGAAGACGTATTTATTTTCTGCATCTGCAGCTTCTTTATTCCGCTCGTAGGTGGAGACATCCACAGTCTTGGCATAGCCGAATCGATCCATGAGAAATACCACATCCATCTCTTCCAGTTCTTTTTCCTTGTAGACCGCTTCCTGTCCGTTCTCGATGACAGTTTTGCGGGGATGGCTGTATTCCTTCTTGAATCCGTCCAGTTCATTCATGATGACCTGGGCCATGGAATCTCTGCGGTCCAGAATATCCTCATAGCGATAGATGTTTGCCATGGTCTCTTCGTGTTCGTTGATCAGTGCTTCCAGTTCCAGACCGATCAACTTATACAGACGCATCTCTAAGATGGCATTGGCCTGTTTCTCGGTGAACATCAGCTGGGCTGCCATGATCCTGGATTCCTTGGACTTGAACTTGATGCCATCGACCTTACCCTCTACGAGACAGGCTTTTGCCATGGCACGATCCTTGGATCCGCGTAAAATTTCAATGACCAGATCGATCACATTGCAGGCCTTGATCAGACCTTCCTGAATCTCCTTGCGCTCCTGCTCTTTGGCCAATAGATTGGTATATTTTCTGGTAGCCACTTCAAACTGGAAATCTACATTGGCCTTGATGATCTGCTTTAAGCCCATAGTCTCTGGTCTGCCGTTTGCGATAGCCAGCATATTGACACCGAAGGTATCCTCCAGACGAGTCTTTTTATAGAGCATATTTACAAAGTTCTCGGGATCGGCATCCTTACGAAGTTCGATGACGATACGGATGCCTTCCTTGGAAGATTGGTTGGAAATATCCACAATATCCTGTGTCTTCTTCGTCTCGGAAAGAGCGGCCACGTCGGATAAAAACTTTGCAATATTGGCACCGATCATGGTATAGGGGATCTCGGTGATCACTACATTGGTCTTCCCAGCTTTTCCCTTCTGGAATTCCACTTTGCCCCGCAGCTTGATCTTGCCGGTTCCGGTCTCATAGATGTCTTCCAGTTCATCCTTATTGATAACGATGCCGCCGGTGGGAAAATCCGGCCCCTTCAGGTAACGCATCAGTTCTTTTGTTGTGATCTCATTATTGAGCATATAAGCCTTTACGGCATCAATGACTTCCCCGAGATTATGAGGGGGAATGCTGGTGGCCATGCCTACGGCGATCCCTTCGGAACCATTAACCAACAGGTTCGGAATCTTTACCGGCAGTACGGATGGCTCTTTTTCCGTCTCATCGAAGTTCGGAACAAAGTCTACCACATCCTTGTCCAGATCTGCCAAAAAAGCTTCCTGCGTCACCTTCTGAAGTCTTGCCTCGGTATAACGCATGGCTGCGGCACCATCTCCTTCAATGTTGCCGAAGTTACCATGGCCGTCGATCAGGGGCATGCCCTTTTTGAAATCCTGGCTCATGACTACCAGTGCCTCATAGATGGAACTGTCGCCGTGGGGGTGATATTTACCCATGGTATCACCTACGATACGGGCACTTTTACGGTAGGGGCGGTCGTAACGGATCCCCAGTTCGTGCATATCGTAGAGAGTTCTGCGCTGTACCGGTTTCAGACCGTCTCTGACATCTGGCAAAGCTCTGGCGATAATAACGCTCATGGCATAGTCGATGAACGATTTCTGCATCTCCTCGGAGTATTCTGTTTTTATGATTCTGCTGTCGTCCATTTCTGGTCCTCGCCTTTCTGACATTACATTTCAGGATCTTACGATACTAGATGTCTAATTCCGCATCTGTAGCGTGATCATAAATAAAGGCTTTTCTGGGCGGTACATCTGTTCCCATGAGAAGCTCGGTCATCTCGGAAGCCATGCGGGCATCCTCGATCTCTACTAATTTCAACAATCTGCGTTCCGGATCCAGTGTGGTCTCCCACAGCTGTTCGGCATCCATCTCACCCAGACCCTTGTATCGCTGTAAGGTAAAGGGACCCTTGTGGGTCTTGCGGTATTTTTCCAGTGCCTTATCATCATACAGATATTTTTCTTCTCCCTTGGAGGGCATGGCCTTATATAAGGGAGGCATTGCTATGTATACGTGGCCTTCGAAGATCAGATCCGGCATGAAACGATAGAATAAGGTCAGCAGCAACGTGGAAATATGTGCGCCATCCACATCGGCATCCGCCATGATAATGATCTTGTCATAGCGCAGCTTACTAATATCGAAATCGTTGCCATAGCCCTCGGAAAATCCGCAGCCGAAAGCGTTGATCATGGTCTTGATTTCGGCGTTGGCCAGTACTTTGTCAATGCTGGCTTTCTCTACGTTCAGGATTTTACCGCGGATCGGAAGGATGGCCTGATACATACGGTTTCTGGCAGTCTTGGCACTGCCGCCCGCAGAGTCACCCTCTACGATGAAGATCTCACACTTGGAGGGATCTCTGGACTCGCAGTTTGCAAGTTTTCCGTTGGAATCAAAGGAGAACTTCTGCTTGGTCAGCATATTGGTCTTGGCTTTTTCCTCTGTCTTACGGATCTTGGCTGCCTTTTCCGCACAGCCGATAATGCTCTTCAAAGTCTCCAGATTGCGGTCGAAGAACCGGACGATCTCTTCGCCGGTCACCTTGGCCACGGCCTTGGCGGCATCCTGGTTGTCCAGTTTCGTCTTGGTCTGGCCTTCGAAACGGGGATCCGGGTGCTTGATGGATACCACTGCCGTCATTCCGTTCCGGACATCGGCACCGGTAAAGTTCGCATCCTTTTCCTTTAAAATGTTCAGCTCTCTGGCATAGGTATTGATCACATTGGTGAACTGGGTCTTAAAGCCAGTAAGGTGGGTACCGCCTTCAGAGTTGTAAATGTTATTACAGAAGCCCAGTACATTCTCGTGGAATTCATTCACATACTGGAAGGCCACTTCCACGGAGATGCCTTCGCTCTCACCGGAAAAGAAAATGACATCATGGACGGTCTCTTTGGAACGGTTCATGTCTTTTATGAAGCCAATGATGCCTTCCGGTTCATGGTAGGTAACCTTCTCCGGTTCTTCTTTTCTCTTATCTTCAAAAATGATCGTAAGCTTCGGATTCAGATAAGCGGTCTCATGCAGACGACTCTTTACTTCATCTTCCTTGAAACGGGTCTTGTCAAAGATGGTGTCATCCGGCAGAAAGTTGATAGTCGTACCGGTCTCTCTGGTCTTGCCCACTACGGGAAGCAGACCGTCCACCAGATCCATCACGGGGATACCTCTTTCATAACGGTCCTCATAGATGCAGCCACCACTCTTGACTCTTACAGTCAACTTTGTGGAAAGGGCATTTACCACAGAGGAACCTACGCCGTGCAGACCACCGCTGGTCTTGTAGGCGGAATTATCGAATTTACCGCCGGCATGAAGAGTCGTGAATACCAGGCGCTCCGCACTGATTCCTTTTTCGTGCATTCCCACGGGAATACCACGTCCGTTGTCTTCTACCGTGGCGGAGCCATCCGCTTCTAATGTTACTTTTATCGTATCACAGTATCCTGCCAGATGCTCGTCCACAGAGTTATCTACAATCTCATAGATTAAGTGATTCAGGCCCTTGGTGGAGACACTGCCGATATACATTCCGGGTCTCTTTCTTACCGCTTCTAAGCCTTCCAGGACGGTAATACTTGAGGCATCATAATTATTGTCTTTTGCCATGAAATGGAACTCCTTATCAACACATGATTGTCTTTAGTATAGCATAGATTTTGTGTTTGGAAAAGAAAAAAATACAAGGGATAGCATAGCACCCTGCCAGAAATAAAAAACCACCAGTTCCCTGATTCTGAACTGGTGGTCAAAATTATCTGTTAGGAAATTCTTAAATTACACAGTGATCTTCTTACAGCAAGCCAGTGCCAGGGCACCGGGTCCGATGTGGCAGGCAACGCTTAAGGACAGAGGATCGATATGAATATCATAGCCGGGGAATTCCGCCTCTACTTCAGTGCGGAACTGCTCTGCTGCGGCCCTGTCGTGGGTATAGGCAATCTGCAGCCAGATATGCTTGTCCTCCGTCATGCCGCCAAAACGCTCGTTGATGTCCTTTTTAATAGCATTGATCATCATGGTTTTGCCCTGTGAGGTGGTTCTTGCCTTTGCAAAGGCATCCAGCTTTTCACCCTGAATGGTCAGCACCGGTTTCAGGCGAAGCATGGTACCGATGGCTGCGGCCGCCGGAGTGATCCGTCCGCCTTTTTTCAGATAATACAAGGTGTCCAGCATAATATAGATACTGCTGTTGAATTTATCATTTTCCAGGAATTCTTTGATCTGGGCCGCGTCTTTATCGGCCGCCGCAAGCTGCAGGGCATCCAGTGCAGACTGACGCTGGGTTACGGAGATTCTCTGGTTGTTCACGACCTGAACTCTGCCATCATAATCTGCCGCAAAGGCCATGGCACTCTGACAGGAACCGGACAGACCGCTGCTCATGGGAATGTGTACAATCTCGTCATATTCCTGCAAAAGCTTGTCCCACAGACTGGTGACACTGTCAGGAGACGGCTGGCTGGTGGCAATATTGGCACCGGATTTCAGCTTTTCATAGAACTGCTCCTGTGTCAGGTCAATATCTTCATAATAAGTGACTTCATCAATCATAAAAGGCATGGGAAGTACATAAATTCCAATTTTTTTCCCCTCCGCCTGCGTAATACCGCTGTTACTGTCTGTTACAATTGCTATTTTTGCCATTTGGTATCTAAACCTTCCCTTTGCATTATTTTGCAGAAATTACCCGATTCGCAGTTTGAAACTTTGAACCTAAAAGTAATTTTACTGTCAGATGGTCCGAAAGTCAACCATATTTGCCGAGCGATGTTCCTCAAAATATTGCCGCAACGGCAGCGTGTCTTCGCTGCTCAGTTCCGGATCTGAGCATAACAGCGTATCTACGGCTTCAGAAGCCTCCTTTAACAGTGATGCATCCGTATAGATATCTCCCAGTACAAAAGAAAATTCACCGCTCTGCCGGATTCCGAAGATATCACCGGGGCCTCTCAGTTTCAGATCCTCGGAGGCGATATGGAAACCGTCGTTGGAATGGTTCAGGATCTGCAGACGTTCCATGGTCTCTTTGGCCTCGGAAGTACTGATGAAAATACAATAGCTCTGGAATTCTCCACGTCCTACACGTCCCCGCAGCTGGTGCAGCTGTGCCAGACCGAAGCGCTCTGCGTTCTCCACCATCATTACCGTGGCATTGGGAACATTGATGCCGACTTCAATGACTGTGGTAGAGACTAAGACATCGATCTTCTTATCAGCAAATTCTTCCATGATACGGTTTTTGTCTGCTGGGCGCATTTTTCCATGGAGGTAAGCTACTTGAACGGAAGGTGGCAAAGCTGCCCGGAGTTTCTCCGTATAATCTACTACATTCTCCAGGTCTTCCGCTTCCCCTTCCTCTACCATGGGACAGATGACATAAGCCTGTCTGCCGGCAGCCACCTCTCTGGCAATGAATTCATAGGCCTTGGGACGATAGGAAGTTCCTACGACGCAGTTCTTGATCGGCAGACGATTTGCAGGAAGCTCATCCACGACAGAAACTTTCAGATCGCCGTATAAAATGATGGCCAGCGTCCGGGGAATGGGGGTGGCACTCATGACCAGTACATGGGGTTCTTTTCCTTTGGCGGCCAGTGTCTCCCGCTGTCTTACTCCGAAACGGTGCTGCTCGTCCGTTACCACCAGCGCCAGGGAAGAATATTCCACCTTTTCCTGGATCAGGGCATGGGTTCCAATGATCAGATTAGCTTCTCCGGAAGCAATTTTCGCATAAGCCTCCCGCTTCTCCTTCGCCGTCATAGAGCCTGTCAGAAGCACCGGGTGGAAAGCAATTCCGTATTTTTTTACATAGCCTGAAATGGTCTCAAAATGCTGGACTGCCAGAACTTCAGTAGGGGCCATCATTGCTCCCTGATAACCATTAGCCGCACACATGAGAAGTGCCAGCACTGCCAGGATCGTCTTACCGGAGCCTACATCTCCCTGAATCAGGCGGTTCATGGCATAAGGACTTCCCATATCCTCTCTGAGTTCTCCCCAGACCTTTTTCTGGGCTTTTGTCAGTGGAAACGGCAGCTGCTCCAGAAATCTTACGGTATCCGCGGTCTCATACATGGGAAAATGATTCTCCGTCTTCGCCGCCAGATCTTTATTTTTCCGAAGAACCAGTAAAAAAGAAAAGAATTCTTCGAATACGATACGGTTCCTTGCTGCCAGCAGTTCCTCCCGGTTTTCCGGGAAGTGCAGTGAATTGACAGCTTCCCTGTGGGAAAGCATGGGTATTTTTTGCAATACGGACTGCGGCAGATATTCTTTTTCCGGGGGATAATATTCCAGTGCCTGGGCTACGGACTTCTGCACCATCTGGTTGGTCAGTCCTTTGGTCAGGGCATATCTGGGCAGAAGCCGACCTGATTTTTTCTGATATTCCTCCCAGGTAAACATTCTGGGCTGTTCCATGATCTTATGAGTGCCCCTCTGCTGTACCAGACCACGGAACAGATAGAATCCGCCGGGTTTTAACACCTTTTTTAAAAATGGCATATTGAAAAAAGTTAGCTGAATGGAATCTCCGTTGTCATCCGTCAGCACAGCGTTCAGGATCGACAGATTCCGGACCTTCTTCACATTGGGAATGGCCGTGATCTGCCCATAGATGGCCTGCACACTGCCGGCAGACACCTCCCGGATGGATACCGGAGCATCGTAAGTCTCATAATCCCTGGGATAATGGCGGATCAGATCGTCTACGGTATAGACATTGATCTTGCCGAACAGAGCCGCCGTCTTTTCTCCCACGCCTTTTATTCTGTTCACAGGTATTGCATCCCTCATACCGGTCCCTCTTTTCTATTTAAATGGAAAGTTAGTTAAATACATTGGCAAAATCAACGAACTCCCGGAGCAT
>NZ_QUEC01000033.1:21400-41355 GCF_003478095.1 Clostridium sp. AF34-10BH | reverse complement strand
AACCCTTATATAAGTGCGCCCAAAAATCTACTTTATTTTTCACTCTTTTCTCCGTGAAACATGCTCTGCATTGCAGTCGCTTATAACAGAAAACGGACCGCATCCGCAGTCCGCATTTTTCTCAAAAGGTGTAAGCAAAAAATAAGCCGAGTTCTGTATATGACGATCATCTATCTAGTACGACTGTCACCAGCCGCATCAAGCGACCTACCTGAAAGCAGACCGGGCCGGTCTATAGCTCTCTGTTTGGTCTTGCTTCGGATGGGGTTTACATGGCTCCGTCTGTTACCAGCCGGACGGTAGTCTCTTACACTGCCTTTCCACCCTTACCGGCCAAAAGCCGGCGGTATATCTCTGTTGCACTAGCCTTGGAGTCACCTCCACCAGACGTTATCTGGCATCCTGCCCTGTGAAGCCCGGACTTTCCTCACCTGCATAAAGCAGCCGCGATCATCTATCTTACTTACACCTGTTCGATTATATCTTTTTCTTCCGGAAAAAGCAATATTTTTCTGCCAGACGTATGATTTCCCCATATCCCAGTGCTGCCAGCGGGAACATCATCATGTAATAGGCATACATATACCTGGCCTTTGCTTCCCAGAAAATACTGAACAAAAAGCCCCCGATCACAGCCACTGCCAACAGATGCTGTGTGATCTCACTGTCTTTTCGGACACAGAAGATAAAGTAAAACAGACACCCCAGATAGATAATAAACTGTAAACGATCTGCCATCCTCACCACACTGTCAAACAGATCTCCACTCAGCCGGTCTTCCAGTGCCGCCAGTTTCTCATGGTACACATCCCCGTGGTTAAAGTTGAAATACAGTGACTGATAGGTCGGGACATTCCACTGGGACAGAAGTTTTCCCTGATAAAAACCTCTCAGATACCCCGGCTGTGCTTTCATGGCCTGCATGCGCTCCTGCATCATCTCCCGGTAGATCTGATCGCTCTGCTCTGTATTACAGTCCGTTGCATAATATTGTGCCCAGCAATCGCTGTAATACCAGCCGTACCGGCCACCGATCTCTTCCATTCCCAGATACAGGTAAGCCGATGTGGGCAATCCCCGGGAATGCTCCATTCCGGATCTCATCTCATACATTTTATAGATTCCCTGATAGCACAAGAGTGGCAGTGCCAACGCCAGCACCAGTGAAATCAACAGGCGTCTGTCCCATTTTGAGAATATCCTTACCGCGCCGACCATGCAATATGCCACCACCAGGACCAGTGTGTTCTTACGCAGCAGAGTTCCCAGTGTAAGAGCTGTCACAATGCCCACCAGTGATCCCGTTTTTCCATATTTGATATATCGGACCAGCATCCATGCGGAAAACAGGGAACAGAATACCCAGGGAATCTCTCCGTAGACCCAGCTGGCATAAAAGACAGATGCCATACAGCTGCCCGCAAGCAGTGTCCCCATGGCCACCACCGCAAGTCTTCCGGAAACTTCCTTCAGAATGCCGTAAATGCAATAGATACCCGCCACGTTCAGAAGTACGAACACTATCTGGATCACATGATAATCCGCCTCTCCAAGAATCCGGAACAGCATCTCTTCCATGGCCGCCGGTCCCAGCTGATGAGCATACAGACCGCAATAATGATCCGGAGCCAGCGTCCCATAGTCACCCTGTATAAAATCTATGGCCGCACCAATAACCGATGCCTGATCTGCACTCGGCACTCTGTCTGCCGCCAGAACCCAGCACAATCCTGCGATTCCCTGCCAAAGCATGCCGAGCGTTACGGCAATTCTTTTGCACCAGATGACGATTTTGTCACCGGCCTTTTTTTCCACTGCCGTCAGAACTGCATACAATAGCAATATCAGCGCTGCTGCCGCCAGATTCCGTATTACGGAATCCGGAATCTCCACCAGAACTTCATGACCTGCCACCGGAAGCATATACTGCAGGGTACGCATGGCATACCATACAAGGAACAGAAGGATCAGGCTGCCCATGATCCGGATCACCCAGTTTGCTGTCTGCTTTACTATCGATTTTATCTTTGGTAAACGACTCTCCACAGGTATTCTCCTTTTCTTACTGTAGAGTAAACTATTCAGCACCACATTCGCAAAATCGCATCTGACGATGCTTACTTTTTGCTCATGTGGTTACTTCGTCGCATCAATTCTGCCGCACAGTCTTACGAATGCAAGCATTCGACGCCTGTCAGCAGAATTGCGCTACTCTGAATAGTTTACACGTTGAAGCAGCTTCCACCCACAAATTCCCTGCACAGAGAATTATTGGGAAGGCTTTCACTGGTCACACCCAGGAAATACTCCAGGAACTTAAGCAGTCTCTTGGCTTCGTAATATTCCGGTTCTCCCTTATCGATCTGGAACAATAACGGCTCTGCGAACTGCTTTAACACTGCCAGTTCATAGATCAGGACGGAATTAAACATGGCATCCGCATCCTCCTGGAACGGGAAAATATTCTGTTCCTCACCCCGTCGTACAGAAGCCCACATATCGATGGTGCGTCTCGCATCCGCACCTCTGGTCCTCGCATCTCTGACCATACGGCGGAGAAGTCTTCCGTCCGTAGTCGGGATCCGGTTATGCTCATCAATATTGATATTGGTCAATGCACTGATATAGATCTTGTATTTACTCTCCTCGGGAAGTGCATAAGATGTCTTCTCATTCAGACCGTGGATACCTTCGATCACCAGAATATCATCCGGTCCCAGTTGTTTGAAATTGCCCTTATATTCCCGCTTTCCGGTCTTGAAGTTAAAGGAAGGCAGCTCCACACGTTCACCGGCTAACAATCTGCACATGTCATCATTGAACTGCTTTACATCAATCGCTTCCAGACATTCGAAATTGTAATCACCGTTCTCATCCCTTGGCGTGAATTCTCTGTTCACGAAATAGTCGTCCAGTGCAATGGGATGCGGTGTTTTCCCCAGGGTCTTCAACTGAATGGATAATCTGTGGGAAAAACTGGTCTTGCCGGAAGAAGAGGGTCCGGCGATCATGACAAATTTCACGCCGCCCCTGTCTACGATGCTCTTGGCAATCTCGCCGATCTTACGCTCCTGCTGCGCTTCCTGTACCAGGATCAGTTCACTCAGCGACCCACGGCAGATCTGATCATTCAGATCACCTACGGTCTCAATACCGATCTCCTTTCCCCATTCCTCAGATTCTTTCAACGTCCGGAATAACAGCTTTCTCTCTTGAAACGGCTTAACATGTGTAGGATCTTTTTTATCCGGCAGCAGCAGCATAAATCCATCTTCATACGCTATGACATCGAACCACTTTACATAGCCGGCATTGGGCAGCATGTAGCCGTAATAATAATCGTAATAACCGTCCATTTCATAAATATTTACGAAAGAGCCTCTGCGGTAACGGAACAGTTTTTCCTTATCCTTCATCCCCTCTTTCCGAAACAGTTCCATGGCATTATCCAGGGAATAGGATCTCTTCAGAAAAGGTGTCTTTGCCTCCACCAGCTCCCGCATCCGGTTACGGATCTTTGCAGCATTTTCTTCCGTCACATTAATCTTCCCCTTTGGAGAGATGTAGGAACCGTTGCCGATGGCAAATTCCACACGACAGCTCTGGGCCGCCTCTCTGCCGTAGACATCAAATACCGCTTTCAAAAACAGCATTGTGGCAGAACGCACATAAGTCTTGTTGCCCACATCATCCTTCAAGGTAAAAAAGGTAACCTCGCAATCCCTTGTCAGTTTCTTGAACAATTCTCTGATCTTGCCGTCTCTGGCTGCCAGTGCGATCAGATTCTCATACTCCTGCTGATAATCGTTGGCCACATCCTCGTAAGTGGCTCCCTGAGGATATTGTCTCTCTTCCCCGTTTATCTTCACTGTGATCATTTTTCTCACCCTGTCCTTCTGTAATCTGCTTTTACAGGTCTTATTGCCTAAATACAATCCGCTTCCTTGCCATTATCATACCAATCCAGTGCACGGGTAATCAGGGTGATCTCGTCTGCGATCTCCTGTCTGCGGCATATGGTTCTGGGATTGTCCGCATCTGCCTTTTGCTCCATGCGTCCCACGATCTGCCTTCGCTCGGTCAGCATCCATTCCAGATACTCCCGAAGTATCCGGTCTCTGCGGGATAAAAGCAGCGGGCCGAACTTTTCCGCCAGTCCGGGATCCAGACCTTCCGTCTTCCAGGAGTCCCCGACTTTCTGCCGTACCGCATCGTCCGTCATCGCACCCAGCCAGCGCACCTTCATCATAAAATAATATTTTCCTTCTTCGTAGATGATATTCTCATCCAGCAGAAGATATCCCTCATCCATCAGGAATGTCCGAAAATGCGGGATCTCCGACTGTGGCTGCAGGATCAGCTCTGCAAATCCCTGTGCCTGTTCTCTTCCTTCGGTAAGAATCTTCTCCATGAGAGGTCCGCCCATGCCGGCACAGATCATCCCGTTCGCCTCTCCGGTCTTCAGGCCGTGCAGACCGTCGGAAAGTCTGGTCTCTATCCTGTCCTGCAGACCATATTCCCGGATATGCTCTCTGGCACGCTCCAGGGGTCCTGACCGCACATCCATGGCGATCACCCGTGGGGAGAGCCCCCTCTGCACGAGATAGACCGATACAAAACCATGGTCACACCCCACATCTGTTATCACAGTGCCGGGAGTGACCATGTCTGTTAAAGCCTGCATTCGATTGGATAATATAACTTCCGCCATTAATCCAGATAATCCTTCAGCTTGCGGCTGCGGCTGGGATGACGCAGTTTGCGCAATGCCTTTGCTTCGATCTGACGGATACGTTCACGGGTAACGTTGAATTCCTTACCTACTTCCTCCAGAGTACGGGCCCGTCCGTCATCCAGACCGAAACGGAGTCTCAGTACTTTCTGTTCTCTCTCTGTCAGAGTACCCAGCACTTCCACCAGCTGTTCCTTCAGCAGGGTAAATGCTGCAGCATCGGAAGGAACCGGTACATTATCATCCTGAATGAAGTCGCCTAAATGGCTGTCTTCCTCTTCACCGATAGGAGTCTCCAGGGATACGGGCTCCTGGCTGATCTTTAAGATCTCACGCACTCTGTCTACCGGCATGTTCATCTCTTCCGCGATCTCTTCGGGGGTCGGTTCTCTTCCCAGCTCCTGCAGCAGCTGTCTGCTCACGCGGATCAGTTTGTTGATGGTCTCTACCATATGCACCGGGATACGGATGGTTCTCGCCTGATCGGCGATCGCTCTGGTGATGGCCTGACGGATCCACCAGGTCGCATAGGTGGAGAACTTATATCCTTTACGATAATCGAATTTCTCTACAGCTTTGATCAGACCCAGGTTACCTTCCTGGATCAGGTCTAAGAACAGCATTCCACGGCCTACATATCTCTTGGCAATACTGACTACCAGACGTAAGTTGGCCTCTGCCAGACGCTTTTTCGCTTCCTGGTCGCCCTCTTCCATTCTCTGGGCCAGTTCGATCTCTTCCTCAGCACTTAACAGAGGCACCTTGCCGATCTCCTTTAAGTACATACGGACAGGATCCTCAATGCTGACGCCTTCCGGTACGGACAGGTCGATGTTCTCCACATCCACTTCGTCCTCATCGGTCAGAATGATCTCTTCGTCATCCACATCATCGTCATCGGTAATACGCAGCACATCTACGTTGTTCTGGTCCAGATACTCCAGAACCTTCTCCATCTGTTCCTCTTCCAGAGGCATGTCCGCAAAGAAGTCACTGATTTCCTGATACTCCAGCACATTCTTTTTCTTTTTCGCCATATTCAGGAGCTCTTTTATCTTCTCCGCAAATTTTGCCTGTGTGTTTTCATCCATTTTCGTGGTTCCATCCTTTCATTGCCATTATTTATAGCCATATTTCGTATTTTTTATAACTGTCCCGAGCCGCAAACCCTATTATTCCAGAGAAATGCGGGCTCTTTGTAATTCTTCCAGTGCTTTTTTGCCTTCCACCGCTTTTTTGACCGCGTTGACATCTGTACCCAGCTGCGCCATATAGTACTGGTAGCTGTTGCGTTTGACTGACACCAGAATGTCATGGAAAGCTCTTTCTCTCTCCTGCTTCGTGGACAATTCGGGGAGCGTTGTATGGAACAGCTCCGCTGCCTGCCTCTGCTCCTCTTCATCCTCAAACATGCTGATGATCCCCGCCGGCTGAAACTGTCCGTTGTCCAGCTCTGCAAACATCTTCTCCGCCACCTTGCGATACAATTCCTCCGTGAAATCCTCCAGAGAAATGTACTTGCGTACAATCGTATACAGAGAAGGATCATCTCCGATCCAGGTGATCAGCAGTCTCTGGGACTTCCGTCCGCTCTCCGAAGGATCGCTCTTGTTCTGCACTCCGCTGCGGGGACGGGGAATCGGTCTGGCGATTCCCGTCTGGGAAGCATATCCTATGACCATTTTGCGCAGATCATCGGGACGGATCATATATTTTTCGGCAATGGCCTGCAAATAATTCTCCCGCTCCAGATCTTCCGAAAATTCGCACAGTTTCTGTGCGATCTCCCGGTGGAACTTCGTCCGCTGTTCCGGATCACTCTGATCGTATTGTTCACTCAGGATACGGATCTCGAAGTAGAAACTGTTCTCCGCCTGATCGATTCTCTCCTGAAAAGCCTCTTTCCCCAGATTCTTGATAAATTCATCCGGGTCCTTATAAGGACGCATATTGATGACTTTACCGGTAAGCCCGGCCTCCCTGAGAATACCGATGCCCCGGAGTGCCGCCTTGGTTCCGGCACCGTCACTGTCGTAGGCCAGCAGGATGTTTTCCGCATAACGGTGTAAAAGGTTAGCCTGTTCCACCGTAAATGCCGTTCCCAGGGATGCCACCGCCTGGGTAAATCCCGCCTGATGCATGGCTATGACATCCATGTAGCCCTCGCACAGGATAATATTGCCCGTCCGGGCAGTCCTTGCGAAATTCAGTCCATAAAGATTCCTTCTCTTATCGAAGATCATGGTCTCCGGTGAATTCAGGTATTTCGGTTCCCCGTCTCCCATGACTCTGCCGCCGAAGCCGATGACCCGGTGGTTGATATCCTGTATGGGGAACATGACACGATTCCAGAACTGGCTTCGCAGTCCCCGCTGTTCAGAAAACATTGCCAGTCCGGAGTCTTTGATCTCTTCGTCCGTAAAGCCCTTTTTCCGCAGGTACTGTACCACCTGCTCGCCGTTTTTCCCGGCATAACCCAGTCCGAAATGATGCATGGTCTCATCGGTCAGCTTCCGCCCCGTCAGATACCGCATTCCCACTTCGCCACGGGGATCCCGCAGCATATAATAAAAATATTTTGCCGCTTCCTTATTGACTTCCAGCAGCCGCATACGTTTGCCGGCTTTTTTCTTCTGTTCCGGTGTCTCCTCCACTTCGGGAAGCTTTACCCCGGCGCGGTCCGCCAGGATCTTAATGGCCTCCGGGAAGGTATCGTTTTCATATTTCATAAGAAACGTATATACATTTCCGCTGGCATGGCATCCGAAGCAATAATACATCTGTTTGTTCGAAGACACCGAAAAGGAAGGTGTTTTTTCGTTATGAAAAGGACAGCAGCCCCAATAGTTGCTTCCCTTTTTTTTCAATGAGACATAGCCCGATATCACATCCACGATGTCATTTCTGGCTCTGACTTCTTCTACCAGTTCTTCGGGATAATACACGTTTTTTTAACTCCTATTTTATCTTGTACCTATCTCTGCCAGGATTTCGGTATGTAAATATCCTCGTATACCGCTATGGCAAACCGATCCGTCATCGCTCCCACATAGTCGCAGACGACCTTCTCTCTCGGTTCTCCCACGGAAAGAAGATTGAGATATTCTTCCGGCAGATCATCCAGATGCTTCAGGAAATGCTGGTACAATGTCTCCATCAGCATCTCTGCTTTCCCCTCTTCGCTCTTCGCTACCGGGTTCTTGTAAACTCTCTCAAACATGAACTGTCGTATCTTCGTCATGGCTTCCGCCACCGGCTCCGACATCAGGATGTCTCCCTTGTCCATGCTGTTGGTCACGATGTCATGAATGAAATGATCCAGTCTCTCGGTGGGACTGCTGCCGATCACCTCACAGATGTCCTTCGGCACATCCGCTTCCGTGAGGATTCCTCCGCGGATGGCGTCATCCATATCGTGATGAATATAGGCAATTTTATCGGAAAGTCTGACGATCTTGCCCTCCAGGGTGTGGGGCTTTCCAATGGTCTGGTGGTTTCTTATACCGTCTCGCACCTCGTAGGTCAGATTCAGCCCCTTGCCATCCTTCTCCAGAATGTCCACGGTGCGGACGCTCTGTTCGGCATGTTCGAAGCCAAAAGGGCATACTCTGTTCAGCGCACGCTCTCCGGCATGTCCGAAAGGCGTGTGTCCCAGATCGTGTCCCAGCGCAATGGCTTCCACCAGATCCTCGTTCAGCTTTAATGCCTTGGCTATGGTTCTGGCCGTCTGGGATACCTCCAGCGTATGTGTCAGTCTGGTACGGTAATGGTCACCCTCAGGTGTCAGAAATACCTGGGTCTTATCCTTTAGCCTTCGAAAGGCCTTGCAATGGATAATACGGTCTCTGTCTCTCTGAAACACCGGCCGGATATCACATTGTTCTTCCGGTCGCAGACGTCCTTTGGAGTTCACACTCAAGGATGCGTACGGACTTAAATAATCCTTTTCCCACTGTTCCAAGTTTTCTCTGATCGTCATAGTTCCTCCTGCCCCTACTTCTAATATTCTGTGCCTGTCTTAAAAATCCTTTTCTTTCTTTTGAAAAAATAGTCATTTTTTCTGATTTAAATTATCTGCACACAGAATAGATGAATTCCGCATTCTTATCCATGGCCTCACTGGCCTTTTTGAAGGGTGACATCTGAAAAACATGCCACATTCCGGGGAATCGGTCGATATGGGCAGCGACCCCGGCTTTGATCAGATTTTTATATAGCCGCAGAGAATCGTCCAACAGGATTTCATTCTCTCCCACCTGAATATAGACGGGTGGGAAACCATGAAAGTTTCCAAACAGCGGAGAAATATAAGGATCCGTCAGATCTCTGTCCGGGGCATAGGCCCTGGTCATACGGTCGATGTACTCTTTATCCAGTACCGGATCCAGTTCAGCCTTGGTCTGGAAAGTCTTGCCCTCGCCGGTAAGATCCGTCCAGGGAGACATCAGCACGATTCCTCTGGGAAACAAGCGCTCCTGCTCTTTCAATTTCAACACCAGTGAAAGCGCCAGATTACCTCCGGCCGAATCTCCGGTAATGATCACATCTCTTGCTCCGTAGCCCAAAAGCATCAGATAGTTCCAGGCTTTCATGGCATCCTCCGCAGCTGCCGGATACGGATGCTCCGGTGCCAGTCTGTAATCAAAGCACAGCACATCCATGGAAGTACCCGCCGCCAGCTTTGATGTCAGGGTTCTGGCATAGATACTGCTGCCGGTGGAATATCCGCCTCCGTGGCAATGCAGGATCACATACTTTTTCATATGAGCCCGGTTCACGCTGACCCACTCCGCATCCATGCCATCGATGTCCACGGGACGGTACTGGATCTCTTTACTGTTGCCGAGCAGCTCGCCAATGTGATCCTGGGATTGTCTGTGCTTCTCCAGATCCGGATTCTCCACAAGACCATGGGCCCTGCGGATGAGCTGCATCAGATTCTGGTTGTTCTTCTCACTGTTTTTTCCTACCAGTGCCATAAGTTCCTCCTGTTCACCTAGTTTTCTCGTAACTATTCAGCGCCTCATTCGCAAAATCGCATCTCCGATGCTTTCCTGAACAACAAGTTCACTTGTTGTTTGCTCATCTGAGGCTGCTTCGCCAATATTTCATGGCTCTGAATAGTGATCAAAAGTGCAATCTTCTGCGCACTGCATTGCGCAGTCTCCTCCGGGATAAAAGGGTGGCGATGGTGATATCGACGATCACGCAGATCGTCAGCACGATAGCCGACCATCCCAGTGCGATCTCCTGTCTCAGGAACCGGTCGATCAGAAGTTCCAGTCCCACGCACAAAACAGCGATTCCCGAGATCAGGTACAGGGCTCCTGTCAGGAAGGACATGGGGAGCTTGCGGATACAGAACGTCACCGCTTCCACCACTGCCGTCACCAGCAATACGATCGGCAGTCCCAGTCCATAGAACCAGCTGTTATGTCCCGTCAGATAAGTCAGCAGATATAGATACACGATCACTGCCACTCCATCCAGCAGGATCGACAGATAAATGGGCTGTCTCGTATAAATAACCACAGGGATCATAATAACCCACAATACCAGGACTACGCCGATCACCGCCAGAGACCACAGACTGCTGCGGAACACAAAAGCGTTTAACAGCCCACAGGTCACCGCCGTAGCCAGTACAATAACCGTCAACAGTACTCCCAGATCTTTTCTTTTTACCACTTCCACCTGTCCCTTTTCCTTTGGAAAAGGGGATGGCTGCTTCTCCGGTTCCGGTGCCTTGGGATTATACACCGGTGTGTCGCACAGAGGGCACTTCTTTGCCGAAGCATCCAGTTCCACACCACAGTTCACACAATATGACATAAGCATTTCCTTTCTAACCGGAGGATCTACCGGTTACTCTCGATCTTCACATGAATACCGTCCTGTACCAGCTTGCGGAAAAACAGTCGTTCCACATCCGTTTCCGCAATACTGCTGGCAAAATTGATGGTCAGAATATCTTCAAAGCTGGCAATGGCACAGTTGGTTCTCGTAGAGAACGGTTGTCCCATATAGATATCAAAACGTTCGATATAGGGCTTCATGGTCTCCGGCACTTTCAAAGCTCCCATGTTGGTCAGCCCCGCCGAAGAGTTTTTGTCCTGGATCTTCGTATAGAACTGGCGGACCACCAGATCCTTGATAAACAGCGGTACCACACGGATAAACGGGTTCCTCTGGGTCTCTGCGTTGGTGGTGATATCGCCCCGCAACAGCTTTTCATTCAGATAATACCGCATGTAATTGTGCACCTGGGTCACGATCTCTTCAAAAGTGTATTCTCCCAGTCTTGGGTCAATCCCCGGATAGATCATGGTGATAAAATTCCGCAGAGTCTTCGATGGGAAAAAGCGCCGCAGATTCACCGGCATGGCAATCTTTACCGGACGTAATTTTAAATGCCACTCACTCTCCTGCTTCTGCATCAGTGCATAGAGCAGAACCGCATTGAAATATTCCGTAATGGTGGCATTATAGCTTTTTGCCACCTTCATGACCTCTGCCACCGACATAATACCGTCTATGATGTTCAGGGTATAAAAGGGCTCCTTGGTTCCCCGGACACGGTAAGCCTTCTCCCCCGGTCTGGGCGGGCACACCTTGGCATTGGCATATTTCATGTAGGCATCTTCCAGTTCTACCGGATCCGGTGTCTCTAAAATATCCAGCACAAAACCGCCGTTCTCAATCTCCGTATGCCCCTTCAGGCGCAGATAAGTGGCCGTCAGAGTCTGCAATACGCACATGCCTCCGGTACCGTCTCCCAGACTGTGATGGGCCTCCAGGGCGATCCGGTTCCGGTAATAATAGATTCTTACCAGATACCGGTTATTGGCCTTGAAATACATGGGCTGACAGGGATTTTTCACGTCCTCCTGCACAAATGGGCCGGGGCGGTCATTGGGCTCCAGGTATCTCCAGAAGACACCCTTGCGGATAGCCGCCTTATACGTCGGAAAACGAGGCATTGTCAGATTCACGGCCCGCTGCAGCATCTCGGGATTGATCTCCTCCTTTAAAAGAACGGACAAACGATAAACGGAAGAAAAATCTCTTCTCTGTAAGGTCGGGTATACGATGGCCGACAGATCCAGTTTGTACCAGTCCTTGTGTACTTTCGATGCCCTGTCTGTCTTCGTTTTGTCTCTTCTATTAATTGCCACGGTTTTCGCCCCTTTCCCGGTTTTGTATTATATTTTTCAGAAACGACAAAGGCGGCAACCTTTCGGTCACCGCCATGTGATGCAGAAAGAGGGACTTGAACCCTCATGGTATCACTACCACACGGACCTGAACCGTGCGCGTCTGCCAATTCCGCCATTTCTGCGAACAAGATATATCTTACAGTATTTAATTAAAAATGTCAACACTTTTTTCAAATTACTTTAAGTCACTTGAAAAAGTGATGCAGAAAGAGGGACTTGAACCCTCATGGTATCACTACCACACGGACCTGAACCGTGCGCGTCTGCCAATTCCGCCATTTCTGCGAACAAATGTATATTACAACAACCGGCTCCAAATGTCAACACTATTTTTCGAATTATTTAAACTGTATGCAAAATAATTACGATTTCTGCGTTCTTCGGCCTTGTAACTATTCAGACCCCATTCGCAAAATCGCCTCTACGAGGCTTCCTTTTTGCTCATGAGGTTACTTCGCCATGTAAAACTGCTTATCTGCCTGAATGCAAGCATTCGCAGAACACAGTTTTGCATGGCTCTGAATAGTTACCAATTATTTTACATTTACATGTAGGAACTGAACAGATTGCCTGCATTGTAAGTGCCGATATATCCTGCTGTTCCGGTGTACAGACTGCTTCTGGTGGAAGCATGGTCTGCTGCAAAATTGATCATGGAACTCTGTGCGGATACACGATAACCATAGGAACCGTTCCCCTGGAACAGGTTCTTCACAGTATTCATATCGGCTTTCATAAAGGTATCCTTGTCCAGAGACAGGGTGCCGTCATTTTTCATAGTGATACCGATCTTCGCCAGCTGCTTACTGTTGGCAATGGTGGTATTCCCCAGTGATTCCGTGCGGTTGTTCACTGTGGTATCGCTCACATCATCCACAGCAGCCATCACGCTGTTGTAATTCTTCACAAAGCTGTTCACCGCATTGTAGATGGCACTGGTATCATAGCCCTTGGTCGTGGTCTCTATACCATTCTCATCCTTGGTGGTGATATCCTTTTGTGCGAACAGATCATTTTTACCGGTAGCCAGTAATGTATCTGCGGATTCCTTCAAAGCATCAGTGGCGGTTTCTACCTTGGCCAGTGCTTTCTTCGCGGTCTCCGTCGTGGTGTCTTTCTTCGTTATGTCGGAAGCTGCGGTTTTGGATGCGTTGTTCTCCTTGCCGTAATAAGCCTTCATCAGCTTGGCATAGCTGCCGTTCTTAATACTTGCATAATCTGCCAGCCAGTTGCTGCTTGCCGCATTGGATGCCGTAGAGCTCAAACCGGAAAACAGAAATGAATAATTGGTTTTTGCCTGAATATTAATACTCATCACAGTCACCTCCGTGTCAACTGTTTTGAATCGGCCTTTCAGCCATTAGTCCTTTTATATCAGTTACAGTATACTACTTATTTCGGATTTTTCCAAGGTTTGTTAACTGTTTTTTGAAAAAAAAACATTAATTGAGTATTTTTTCCAGCATGGTCACCCGGTTGAAGGGAAAGGAGAAATAATAGCCGTCCGCAAAATCCTCCGTCATGACGATCACTTCCTTTGCCAGCTGCACACCGGCCTGCTCTCCCTCTTCTCTGGTCATGTCCGCTCGGTATCTTGCCAGTACTTCGTCCGTCACGTCGATGCCTGCCATCTCGTTCTTCATAAAGGTGGCATTTTTAAGACTCACGAAAGGCATGATCCCGCAGAGAATCCTTGCTCCGGTCTCCTCCTTGATCCGGCGCACTCTGTCGGCACTCTCCTGTGTGGAAATGGGCTGTGTCAGAAAAAAGGTGGCTCCCGCCGCCATTTTCTTCTTCACTCTGCCGATCTCCACCTCAAGATTACGCCTGCCCTGATTGATGGCTCCGCCGTAGCTGGCCGGAGCCTGCGTGAACTGCTCCTCGTTCATATCCGCCAGAATCTGCATCAGTCCCACAGAATCAAAGTTGAACACACTCTTCACCGTGGTCCGCACCATGGAAGGAATGGGGTCTCCCGTGATCACAAGGAAATTCTGAATGCCATTGATATAGGCTCCCAGCAGCTGGGAACGCATGGCAATGGCATTTTTATCCCGGCAACAGATATGGGGCATGACACACATACCGGTCTCTCTTGCCACCTTCTCCGCCATGAGAATGGAATCTGCTCTGGTACGTCCCGAAGGAGAATCCGGGAAAGTCAGCACATCCACTCCGCTCTTCTGTAGCAGATGTGCCGCATCCATCAGTTTTTCGTCATCGATTCCCATGGGAGGTGCCAGTTCCACGGCGATCAGCTTTCGGTTCCTGCCCTCCGCCTCTTTGGTATGATAAAAAGAACGGTCTTCCTTCGGTGCCTGCTTTTTCTCCGGTTCTGTGTCTTTTTTTGCCTGTGGGTACTGGGTCAGATCCAGCTTTCCGGCAAGCTCCGCGATATATTCCGGTGTCGTACCGCAGCAGCCGCCTGCCATATCCACTCCAAGGGCAGTCATCTGCTGCATTCTGTCCACAAAATAGTCTTTGTTATCCCCGGTGAAGATCATACGGCCGGTGACCATCTGAGGATACCCCGCATTGGGAAGGGCTGTGAGAAGTTTTCCTTCCGGTTTTTCCAGTATCTGCAGGATCCGGTGCATATGGGACGGACCCACACCGCAGTTAAAGCCCACGGCATCGATCTCCTTTGCCTCACCCGCTCTCTGTAAAAGCTTTCTTGCACTTAATCCTGCATTGCTGTAGCCGAACTGGTTTACAGAGAATTGTACCGTAATAAATGCCTGTTCCCCGATCATTTTGATCGCAGGCAGGAGCTCTTCCATCTCGGAAAAAGTTTCAAAGACAAAAAAGTCCGCTCCCTCTTCCAGAAAAATACGGCAGATCTCTTTGTATTCGCGGCATAAAGTATCCTTCTGTGCCAGCGCATCCCCGGGAATCTGTCCGATATCTCCGGCAATATAGACTTCTTTTGTCTCACCGGTGCGTTCTCTCCACGCAGCCACCGCTTCCCTCGCCAGGCGTACGCCGCTTCGCAGAGTCTCCTCGATCTGTTCTTTGGACCTATCCATGCAGAAGCTGTTGGCTGCGAAGGTGTTGGTACGCAGAATCTGTGCTCCTGCCTCGAGGTACTCCGTATGAATCTCCCTCACCCGTTCCGGGGCTTCCAGATTCGCCAGCTCCGGCAGCTGTTTCGTGTCATATTTTCCTCCGTAATAGGTCCCGAAGGCTCCGTCAAAGAGGATCTTTTTCTGTTGGATCCTTTCACGGATCTGCTCTTTGGTATGTTTTGTATTGCCCATTATTGTTTCCTTTGTCCTGTTGATTTCATCCATTTTTCTTTTAAAAACGAGCAGGTCTGCTCTCGCAAGCCTGCTCGTTTCTTAGCATACCATATTATTTTTCGGAAAAACAGTAGCAAATTTAATGATTACATCAACTTTCTAAACAGCTCGGTCAGATCCTCGATGCTTGCATCCTTAGGGTTGCCGGGTGCGCAGGCATCTGCATGAGCGGATTCTGCCAGGAAAGGAAGATCCTCTTCCTTCAGTGCTTCCAGCTTGGAAGGAATTCCTACATCCTCGGACAGCTTGCGAACGGCATCTACAGCAGCCTTACGATAGGTTGCCTGATCCATCTGGTCTACACCTTCCACTCCCATAGCACGGGCGATCTCACGATACTTTTCACCGGTGCAGTCAGCATTGTACTCCATAACGATGGGGAGCATCATTGCGCAGGCTACACCATGAGGGGTATCATAGACAGCACCCAGAGTATGTGCCATGGAATGGGCAATACCAAGACCTACGTTGGAGAAGCCCATACCTGCAATGTACTGGCCCAGAGCCATGCCTTCACGGCCTTCCTTGGTATTGGCTACAGCGCCGCGCAGGGACTTGGAAATGATCTCGATTGCCTTCAGGTGGAACATATCGGTCATCTCCCATGCCGCCTTGGTGGTATAACCTTCGATAGCGTGGGTCAGAGCATCCATACCGGTAGAAGCGGTCAGTCCCTTGGGCATAGAAGACATCATCTCGGGATCTACCACAGCGATAATAGGCATATCATGAGGATCTACGCATACGAACTTACGCTTGCGCTCTACATCAGTGATAACGTAGTTGATGGTAACCTCTGCTGCGGTACCTGCTGTGGTGGGCACTGCGATGATGGGTACGCAGGGCTTCTTGGTAGGTGCTACGCCTTCCAGGCTGCGTACATCTTCGAATTCAGGGTTGGCAATGATGATACCGATAGCTTTGGAGGTATCCATGGAAGAACCACCACCGATGGCGATGATATAATCTGCACCGGATGCCTTGAAAGCAGCCACACCGTTTTTCACATTGTCAATAGTAGGATTAGCCTTAATATCAGAATAAACTTCATAAGCAAGACCTTCCTTGTCAAGCAGTCCGGTTACTTTTCCAGTCACACCGAACTTGATCAGGTCGGGATCGGAACATACGAATGCCTTCTGAAAAGCATGAGCCTTTGCTTCATTTACGATTTCTTCGATTGCTCCGGCACCATGATAAGAGGTCTGGTTGAGCATAATTCTGTTTGCCATGATACATAATCTCCTTTCGAATTGAGAACAAATCTTAATGATAATTTTATTTTAACTACAATCTGGACATAAAAAAAGTGACAGTTTGGCTTGACTGTCACTTTTTACAGAAAGTTCACAATGTGTACATTTTTTTTAGTAATTTTTCACAAATAGCTTTGGTGATTTTTTCACTAACGCAATACGCCCAACTGTTGAAACAATTCTGTCACCGGCATAGGAAGTGCACTGACCAAAAGCGCCGCCATCTGCTCCGGCGTTCTCTCCTTCGGAGCGAAGATCCATTCCACGGTCATATCAATAGAACCTCTGCAATAGAGCCGCAGCGGGAATAAAATATTCTCTTCGGGCTGTCTACCGGTCTTACGCCCGATCAGCTGCGTGTAGAAATCCAGGATCAGTTCGTAATCATGTTCCCTCAGAGAATTATGATCATCCGAGCGGAATGCTCCGGCGAAAAAAACTCTCTCCTTCTGAATGAATTCAAACTTTCTGGTCAGTCCTTCGTATACGGTAAGTCCGTCTCCCATCTGTGCAAAAGATTCCAGTAAGAGCTTGTCGAAATACCAGTTGATCAGATCATATTTGTCCTGAAAATTCCGGTAAAAGGTCTGCCTCGTCACGCCGCAGGTCTGCACGATCTGCGTCACTGTCATGGCATCGGTGCCGGACGAAGCCATACACTTTTTCGCCGCTTCCGCTAGGCGGTATTTTGTTTTATCCGCTGAAGTTTCTTTTGTACTCATGCTGTCACACCTCTATGGTACTACCGGTTTCGACTTTCCATAGCTTTCCGGTAATTCTGCTTCCAGTAAAGCCGCTGCATCTCTGACGCAGTCGATGCATTCTCTCTTTACAATGCCATCGTTGATGCCTTTTAATTCCTTACAGATCACGGTTCCGTTCTGCTCCTTGAAGCTCTGAATTATCCTTCTGGACCCTTGCATGGTCTTCTGCGGATTTTTATTGATCAGTCCCAGTACATTGACCGCTCCGATGACAGCTCCGCAGGTAGCTTCCATGCTGCCGCCGATTCCTACCGCAAATCCCTGAGTAAGATTCCTAGCCGTCTCTTCATCAATTCCCGCCAGATCACAGTACGTGCACGCCACTGCCTGCGCACAGTTGTAACCACACATTTTTCTCTCTGCTGCTTGTTCCACTCTTGATTCCATAACTGTTGTTCCCTCTTCTGTTTATATTTTTCCAATAATCATCTGTAGTGTATTTTCTGTTATGTATTATATCAGAAATAAATCTAAGACGCCATCGTCATAATTTTCTATCTTTACATTTCTCCCAAACTGTTCTAAGTGTATAAATAATTCCTACAAATTTCAAAATCATGTTGACATTGCCGTGGGAAGATGTTATTATCATTCTTGCGTGATGCGAGATAGTAATTATTTTGTGTCGCTATGCGGAAGTGTCGGAATTGGCAGACGAGCAAGACTAAGGATCTTGTGGTAGCAATACCGTGTGGGTTCAAGTCCCATCTTCC
Organism: Clostridium sp. AF34-10BH; assembly: GCF_003478095.1. Classification (NCBI taxonomy): domain Bacteria; kingdom Bacillati; phylum Bacillota; class Clostridia; order Eubacteriales; family Clostridiaceae; genus Clostridium; species Clostridium sp. AF34-10BH. The sequence continues at coordinate 23,374 of NZ_QUEC01000033.1, read as the reverse complement.
GCATTAGGATTTTGTTCTAGAAAGCTCGAGAATATGCGGTTCTTGAGCTTTTTTCATTTGTATAAGTAACGATATTTTGGTGAGACCTAGGTGAGACCTCAATCTCTTCATTCAGTATTGCACAGATATCATCCAAGCTGTCCTTTCCGGCAAAACTATAATATCTTAAATTTGTCTCTACTGAATGCCCCAGCAATCTTGCTCTCTCTGTAGCAGGTAACCCATATTTGCCTATAAAAACATTGCTGTTTAAGCTCATACGAAAAGAATGATTGTTTGTCACATTATACCCCAACCCAGACATTAAGCGTCTAAGACAAGTTTCATAGGCATCGGTTTTTATCCACTCCCCATTTTTATGACAAAACACATATTTTGAATGTATGCTACCTGTTTTCCCGCTACTATTCGAAGCCGTTGTTGTCTTCGGAGTTGCTGTAAGGTTTGCCGTCGTTACGGGTGCCGATACCTACTCAATAATTATGCTAAAGATAGCCTGGAAAATCAATAAAAACGTTGATTTTCCAGGCTTTTCAAAGTCTTTTATTCGATTGAGTGCTAACCCTCATCGGAAGTTAAGAATTTTAATTGTGATATTTTCTCTTCAATTGTCATTTTTTGACAATTTCTTTTGCCTGTGCATCTGCTTCTCTTCTGTCCATCTTATTTTCCCGTTACCACACATTTTTTTCATAATAATCCTGGAGTTCCTGAAAAGCCTCCTGAGGAGTTGCATTTTGTAAATAAATTTCTACAATAGCATCATCAAATATATCTCCTGCTTCCGTTGTGGCCAGAGATTCATTATAAAATCCGAATGTAGCTGTTGTATTATCCAAAACCTCTTCTACATAATTATACTGTTTTGGTGCCACAGCAGTATCAACTTCTACATTTGTAGTCGGTATTTTCCCAGCTTCTTCCGCCACATATTTCTGTGCCGTTTCATCTGTGAAATATTTCAATAATTCAATTGCCGCCTCTTTTTTGTCACCTTCAGCTTTAGAACTTAGCATGATATTATCTGTTTTAACCATCATTCTATCAGGATCGGCTCCTCCCTCAATAGCCGGGAACCGGAAAGCCCCGCATACCTCTTCAATCTCAGGCACACGCCCATTAATTTCACCGATCACCCAAGATCCCTGAACTAACATAGCTGCCTTTCCTGAAGTAAATTCCGCATTTGCCTGATCGTTGGAATCTCCGGCTGCTGTCGGCTGAAAATATTGAGAGAGTTCTATAAGTTTATTTCCGGCATTAATATATGATTCACTTGTCCAGTCTAATGTGCCTTCAGAAACGCCCTGCAGATTATCCGGTCCATCCTCTCTGTCGCAAAGGTAACCTGCAAGCAAAGAGATACACCATGGGTCTTTTGCAGAACAAGCTATAGGCGTATATCCGGCATCCTGTATCTTTTCACATACTTCAAGCCACTCGTCATATGTTTCCGGAGGTGTTACACCAACCTCTTCAAATATCTGTGTATTATAAAAGACAAGTGCTGCCGAAAAATTAGTCGGTATTGCCATAATTTTTTCATCATACGTCAATTTATCAAAAATACCGTCTTTAAATGATTTATACCAGTCCGGATTATCTTTCTGAAGTATCTCAGTGAGATCAGCGGCAACGCCTGCGTCTACATATTGTTCCATAAGCGGTCCGGGATGACAGGTAAATAATTCAGGGATATTTCCCGATGCAATTAATGCGTTAAGTTTTGTATCATACTCTTCCCTCGGAGTACTAATAACATTTACATGATACTTTCCCGCATAATCTTCATTAAACCGTTCAATCACATCCTTATAGCCTTTTGTTACAAGATCTTCTGATACATTTAGGTCATCATAAAAAATCCATGATATTTCTGTAGCATCGCCAGATGATTCTTCATTGGAAGTATTTCCTTCATTGGAAGTATTTCCTTCATTGGAAGTATTTCCTTCATTGGAAGTATTTCCTTCA
>NZ_QUEC01000033.1:0-21390 GCF_003478095.1 Clostridium sp. AF34-10BH | reverse complement strand
CTTCATTGGAAGTATTTCCTTCATTGGAAGTATTTCCTTCATTGGAAGTATTTCCTTCATTAAGGGAAGCATCACCTGTATCCGTTGAAACACTGCATCCCAGTAACATAGATACACATATAACACTAATGGTTAACACTGACACTAATTTTTTTCTCATCATTTCATTTTCTCCCTTCTGCTAATTGTTTTATCCTTTAACGGCCCCCGTAGTCAAACCTTCTACTATTTGATTGCTGAAAATAAGATAAACTATTATTGTCGGCGCCAAAGCAATAATAATTGCAGCAAACATTTGTACATAATTAACAGCATAAGGTCCTACAAAATATGTCAGGGTCACCGGTAAAGTCTTTTTATTTACATCAGATATAAATACAAGTGCCATTAAAAGTTCATTCCAACTTGAAACAAAAATCATCATTCCCGCTACTGAAAATCCAGTTTTGGTAAGAGGTGCAGCAATTTTAAAAAAACAGGAATAAATACTGCATCCATCTATACAGGCAGCTTCAAAAATTTCATTCTGTAAAGATTTAAAAAAACCTGTCATTAAAAAAATTACCATCGGCAATGCAAATACCGTATATGGAATAATTAACCCGATCAATGAATCTGTCAGCCCCAATTTTGAAAACTGAACAAATAAAGGAATAAGTACACAATGCACAGGTATCATCATCCCAAACAGAAAATAACTCAAAGTCCATTCTGAAAGTTTCCATTTCATTCTTGCAATGGCAAAAGCCGCCATAGATCCAATCGTCAAACTCAATATCAATGATACTGAACAGACAATAAATGAGTTAAGCATAGCTATCCCCAAATTTCCATTGACCCATGCATAGATATAATTTCCCAACTGCAGAACTTCCGGCATACTGAATGGATTTGTCATTAATTCCTGATTCGTCTTCAACGATACATTAATCATCCAAAGAAACGGCAGTATATATATTAACGTTAAGATTATCAGAATGATATATATAATTATTTTCTTCGGTTTACATTTCATAATTTTCCACCCTTATGCCCTTCCGTATTATCAACGACACTATTAAACAAAGTACCAGCAAAACTACAGCTATAGCGCTGGAATAACCATATTTAAAATAAATGAATCCTTGTTCATATAAATGTGTTGCAAGAACCTGGGTCCTGTTACTAGGTCCGCCTTGAGTCATGTTATAGACCAGATCAAAAAATTTGAGGGAACCAATACAATTTAATGATAACGATGTTATAAACATTGGTTTTATCAAGGGTAATGTAATAAAACGAAATGTTTTCGTATCTGACGCACCATCTATTCGTGCCGCTTCATACAAATCCTTAGAAATGCCCATAATCTGAGCCATATATAACATCATATTCTGTCCCACATATTGCCAAAGTGCTACAAAAGCAATCACGATCATAGGAAGAACAATAAAACCGTCTGATTCCATCAGCCATAAAGGTCCCTGTATTCCCAACTTATCCAACAGATAATTGAGTCCAAATTTCGGATTAAAAATGAATGCCCACAACAACCCCAGTGCGGCTGATGATAAAACCGTAGGGAGATATATTACATTCCTAAAAAAGTTTCTTCCTCGTCTGATATTGGTCAGCATAACAGCCAGAAGCACTCCTATTATCTGTTGTGTGACGGCAGAAAATATCATGAAAAACAAGGAATTCTTTAAAGCCATCCTCATTGTTTTGTCCTCAAATAAAAGGGTTTTAAAATTATCCAGACCTATAAATACCGGCTCTTTTAATGCGTTATAATCACATAGAGAATAATACAGCATCTGCAGAATCGGAATAAGCAAAACAACTGTAAATAAAACAAATGCGGGAGCTACAAAAAACACTATTGCTTTCCTGTTACGCAACATCCTATCCATACTCTATCTTTCCTCTCTAACAACAGCTGCCGATCTGGCTGACATTTTCAATCTGACTTTTCCTTTGACTATATTCCTCCAGTATCTTTTTTCATATCCGTTTATTTCCACGAAAACTTTTTGTATATGTTTCATATATGAATCTACCGGTATATCTACAATCTTTGTCTCATCTGACACGTTTGCCAACGCGCAGGCTATTTTACCTGCCGGATTCTTCCAAAACATACTGAGTACAGAAGGTACCGTTATGCTTTTCCTTTTAAAACCAAAATCTAATCCCTGAATATAAATGTCCATTCCGGGTACAGGCAGTTCTTCTGTGGGAAGCATCTCCCCATATATAAGATAGGACGTCGCATTTTTTAACGCTGCACAAACATTGCATGCCATCTCCATTATTTTAGGATCTGCCTCTTCTGGTTCATGATTTTTTATTTCCCCCAACATATTCAGGGGGGATCCTGCCGGAAGATTACCACAGATAAAATTCCATCCATGGAAATATACGCCGGTTTTATTATCAGGAAGCAATGATGTCCAATCCCCCGCATAACAAGGAATATATTTATGATATAAATATGAAAACAGTGGTATACTTTCCAGACCACCCTGAGGTTTATCATAATTTCGGCAATGGTAAATATCCAGATACTGAATAAATGGTTCTGAAATCCACTCCTGTGACAGTGCAAAATCTTTAGAAATTTTCTTTGCGTCTTTTCGAGTCTCATCATATATTTTTTTAAGACTTTCTATCTGCCAGATGCCTCTGCCCGGTGGATGTCCATGCCCGAAATTGTAACATTCGGAAGTGCCCCCTCCTAAAACCTGATCCGCCTGCTGCATAATAACACCATATTCTTTTAACATCCGGATTGACGCTCCGTAAATCTGACTTTTTGCCTGTTCTGTAGCAGGGCAGGCATATGCATGCACCCCATCCCATTCGTCAATATTAGAGTCTACAATAGGAACTCCGTTAATATCTAACGCCGCTGATTCACGATACTGCTGTTCAAATATTTCTCTTCCATCATAGTCTAATGCCAATTGAGGCTGATCTTTTGATTTTGTTCTATGTCGTCTTATAAGGATCTTTAAACCCGATAAGCCGAAAGTAAATGGAATCTCCCCGTTTCTCATAAGTCTGCCACACATATTCCGAAATCGTCTTTCTCCTCCAAAAGGAGGAAAATAATCAGGACCGGCCCATTCACCTATTTTTTCCCAGCCACACATCATTGCAACAATCGGAATGTCCAATATCTTTTTCCATTTTTCGATATAATCAGGTACATAATCCAGATAAGCCTCTCCTTTGTTCTGGTACCTCAGGCGAAAGCTCAAGAAGAATGCCCCTTTTTTTATCCAGTCCGGGATATCTTCACGCTCTGAAATAGTTTTATTACACCAGGGTGCGGTTTCCGCAAATTTCTTATAGATTTGGGCTGCCTGCTTCCAGTCGCCTTTAAAAAACCTGGTAACAATCGTATATTCTAATGAAAAATCCATTTTCGGAATTTCCGGTCTAAGATGCACCGGACTCAGATCTATAAATTTATTTTTATAATAAATTGGGCCCATTTTTTTAGGATATCCATCCGTATCTGCCGCATAAATTAAAATTCCTTCCTTTTCATCGTAATAAGCGGTCATCTGCACTGCCAAATTATTCGGTTTTTGTTTTCCTTCTCCCGGATACCAGTATCTTTCCGCAACTATTTCGGCGTTAGTGTCTTCCCATGGATGTAACTCCGGGTTGCCTAGAAGGATACCGTCCATCTTAGGCAGTAAGATTCTCTCGCTTTCCGCATTTAATCCTAAATACGGTTTAAACAGAAGCACCGGATATTCTATTTCACTGACAGCGAACCTTGTCTTATTCTCTATTAATATATTCCAGTGAATTTCTTCATCCATAAATCCTATTGTACATTTTACCGTTACTGGCATACCGTCCAAATTTCTATAATCAATCTCCAAACACTGACTTTGCTGTATAAAGTCAATCTGCTCTGCCATATCACCGGTCAGGGCCAGTGTTCCCGGCATAACACGGTTTTCTATTATTTCTGTCATAGTCAGACGGAATAAACTACATCCATCTTTCACAATATAATTTCTGCCCGAGCTTTTACTAACTAAAGCCAAAAGGTTTCCTCTATCATCAAACTGAAGCAGACAATGTATGTTTTCTAATATCATCTGTCATCCTCCTTATCCGCATCGCTAACCTTTACATTCAGCTCTTTAAAATATCCCCTTCCTCTTTCCGCAAACATTGCCAGATAAGTTCCCGTAAATGTCATCGTTCTTGTGCCTTCCGTAGCAAGTCCGGCTACCAGACCTTTTCCCAATTCAAACATCCCCCCTGCCTTATCTGTATATAAAAATCTATACCACTTCTTATCGCTTTTTATTGCTAAACGTATTTCTCCTGATTCTCTGCACTAAAGCTTTTTAACACTTTCACCTTCTAAAATTGAAACTTTAAATTTATATATATATACTTATATTTAAAACCATTTAGAATATCAATCAGGATTTCTGCACACTTCGCGCCCTGAAGTTCCGGATACATATTTACCGTAGTTAACTTAGGTGTATATTTATCGCGCGTAAACAAACCGTCTATTCCCATTACGGATACATCATCAGGAACCCGAATTCCAAGTTTTTTCAAATATTCAATAGTGCCGAATGCAATATCGTCATTAAAACATAAAATTACTGTAGGCTTATATCTCATAGAGACATAAAATTCAGCCACTTCCTTTCCAATATAAAACCAATCATAGCAGAGGAAATCCCCTGATTCCTGAGGACATGGAATCTTTATTCCTTTCGTATTGCTTCTCCTCTTTACCCGGTCCTGTACATCTATAATGTATTTTTCATATCCTATGCCAATCTCCTGTTTCATCCGCTCTTCCCAGTATCTAAAACGCAAATCTACATAACCATAACTGAATGGCAATGTCATACCTATTTTTTTATGTCCCAATCCGATCAAATAATCTATGGCTTTATTAATCACCTCTTCATTATCAATCGTCACAGCCGGCATTGCTTTTGAAAACGACATGCCCGGATTAGAACATGCTGTCACAGCCGGAAGATTATAATTTCTCCCCACCGAAGCTGCATAGGCTTCCGCTACCATTTCATTTGGAAACAAAATTCCATCCGTTATTGTTTCTTTTACCATTTCAAAATCATTTTCATCCATTACCGTCAATACATGATATCCTCTTTCCTTGGCGGCTCTTACCATGCCATGATACATTTGATTGTAGTATGTAGAAGTAAGATCTTCGCAGAAAAAAAGTAACTGCTTTGTTTTGTTTTGCTGAAGGGCCATTGCAACAGGATTCTGTACATATCCCATTTCTTTTGCCGCCTTTAATACTTTTTCTCTTTTTTCTTTACTTACATATCCACTATTATTTATTACTCTTGAAACAACAGATACTGATACTCCAAGTTTTTCTGCAATGTCTTTTCTCGTAACATTTTTCATTTACCGGACCTCGCAATATTATGTACTTTAAATCTGCCATTTATATGTCCTTTAATTAATTTTCAGTTTAAGACAATAAATAATAATATACAATACGGAAAAATGTGGTCGCGCGACCATATGTATTTATGCATAAAAAATGAATTTAAAGATTATTCCGTTCTTTTCCTGAATCAAATACGAAGCGCCAGGAAAACTATTGCTGAATTTGTCATTTACTGCAGCTTCAGTGACTCCTGTGTACAGCTCTCCGGTAAGGAGAAAGAGGCAACGATGTCCAGGACTATACAGAAAAATACTCAGAGAAAAGGAGAACAGTATAATGGAAATATCAAAAGAATCATTAGAAAATTTATTGGAAAGAACCGGTCTTAACGGTATTACAGAAGTGTTACTCCCCCACTTACGGAAAATGGAGAGGCGCTATAAAGAGCAAATGAATCCGCCGAAGTATATGTCCGAGTTCTGCGGCAGATTATCTTTTATAAAAATGGTTGAGGATTAGCTTATGATGACCTGATATATAGACTGCCATTAAAAGAATACGCAGTACAGCACAAGTGTACGGAAATATATATCTTAGACCTAAAATATATGTTATACCGAAAAAAGATATTGACAGTAAGGCTGCAATGATTATGGGCCTCCAGGCGGCGCGTACCTGCAAGGCAAAGCGTGCCAGTGCTAAATGGCAGTGGCACGCTTTGCCTGATATTTATAATCCCGGAAATATTATACACAAATGCAGAGGGGTATGTTACCCTCTGCTGTTATAAAAGGCCCATTGGAGTAAAGGAACGAAAAAACTATGAGTATATATAGTCTCTCCATATATCTCAATCTCATATCATTAATCACGACCGAAAAGATCTCTTGTATATACCTTCTCCTTTACATCGTCCAGACAGCTGTCATACCGGTTGGCAATGATGGACTGGCTCATCTCCTTGAACTTCGCAAGGTCATTGACCACCTTGCTGCCGAAGAACGTACTGCCGTCCTCCAGAGTAGGCTCGTAGACAATCACCGTAGCTCCTTTCGCCTTGATCCGCTTCATCACGCCCAGGATGCTGCTCTGGCGGAAGTTATCGGATTTGCTCTTCATGGTCAGGCGGAATACACCTATTATACATGTTTTTTCTTCATCTTTACTGTAGTCACCTTTATTATAATAGTCATAATATCCTGCCATAGAAAGTACCTGATCAGCAATAAAATCTTTTCTCGTCCGATTAGATTCTACAATTGCTGATATCATGTTCTGGGGTACATATCATAGGGTGTTCCTGAGCTTTTTTCATTTGTAAAAATAATGATATTAGGGTGAGACTCTTTCAAGCTGCCTTCTCTCTGTGAATAATCTACCAAGGATCTGTGTCGGCTCTTCAGCATTTTCAGTTAAGTTCAATCTTCTGACCAATACTTCATTGAAATAGGTTCTATTACAACTGCAATTATATTATTATTTTGATCTACTCTAAATCTAAATGCATAAAAGTAGTCTTTGGTTGAATCAATTTTTAAGAAATAATTATATGCTCCGGAGTCCTTTAACCCATCATGTGAGAATACATCTTTAATATCTGCGGAACGCTGCTTTGTATCTCCATATAATTCAATTACTTTGTCTATACTGTCTCCAAGTTTGATGCCTCTTACTGGACTTTCTATTACATTACCATCATCTGTAAATTCACCTGATACTATCATGTTTGCATTATCGGCAAGCATGTATGCAGCCTCATCATTTCCTGCCTCTACATATTCATTATATGTATCATATCCCAAAAAACTAAATGCAAGGTCTTTTTCTGAAAGTGGCTCTGCTTCTTCTATGTTGGTTACTTCTGTGGTCTTTTCTGCCTCTGTTGATTCGTCTTTCGCTTCTGCTTCACTTGTGTTATCTTCTACTACCTCAGTGCTTTCTATTGTCTCCGTGGTTGTTTCTGTAGTTTCTACTTGTGCAGATTCAACGGCATTGGGGATGGATTCTGTTGTCGCTGTAGCTTCCTGTTTTCCGCAGGAAACAAAAGATAAAATACATATTGTCATCAGCGCTAAAATAATTTTTCTTTTCATAGTCTATTCCTCGCTTTGTTAAAATCAATATTCTTTTGTAATCTCTCCCTCAATCCCATACATTATCTTAAATGTCTCAAGGTCTTCCGCCCGGCGGATCAGCATGACTTCTTCAAATTTTCCCGTGTGGATATCCTTGAATCCCGCCACCTGTTCACCGTTGCAGATGCTGGCTTTGATAACAGGTTTTTGATTGCTTCTGTCGTAAGTCTTCTTTTCGGTTCTCTTTGGAAAAAGTCTCATTTCTCTTCCTCCAGTGCTGCTTTTACCATCCGTTCAAAGGATTGTGCAAATCTTTCGTCATCCTCTTCTGTCCGCTTCTTCGGACCTTTTAAATGATTTTTATGAGAAGCTCTTCTTGCCTTTTTATTCAGATGTCGTTCCATGAGCATCTGGTCGATGTTCTCATCCGTGTACCATTTACCGGACTGGTGGATGGCGTAGGCACTCTTGCCCAGCGTCATGGCTGCCACGCCATAGTCCTGAGTTACCACGATGTCTCCCCTGCGGCAGAGACTGATCAGCTTATAATCCACAGCATCCGCCCCAGCTCCCACGACCACCACCTCGCTGTAACCGGAAGTCAGTATATGATTGGTATCGCACAGAAGTGTCACCGAAATCTGATATTTCTTTGCAATCTTTTCCACTATGTCCACCACCGGACAAGCATCTGCATCCACATAAATCTGCATAGGTAAGTTCTCCATCACCTTTTTCTGTAATTGAAATTATAGTAACTTTATCAGACGTTTACAAGTGTATATTTAGCCATAAAAAAACCGACCTCCTATCGTTAGATTTTAGGTCTAACGATAGGAGGTCGGTTCAGGATAAGGCTATTTTTCAATCCATATCAAAAATTATCCATTTTGAACAATTCACTTCTTGTTTTTATTCAGTTTCATTTTCTTCCTCTAATAGCTTTAATAATGCAGAAGGTTCACACACCTTAACAGAAGATTTCATATAATCTTTTACATTTCTGGTTACTATACAATCCATTTCTGAACGAATTGCTGTTTCCACCATAATAGCATCTTCATAATCACCAATTTCAGAAGATATTGCTTTCCGGCAATCTAAAGAAGTGGTATCCAACAAATGAAATAAAGTAAAAAGCTTGCTCAAAATCTTTCGTGTTTCTACGTCGTTATGTGTTAAACGGTGTGTCAGATAATAGATATCTGTAACTGACTTTGCTGTAATATAACCCTCAAATTGCTTATTTGCAGAATATATAAAGAGTTTTTGCGCTGCTTCTGAAAATGGAGCACGAGACTGTAATGCATCGATGATAACACAAGTATCAACTAAAACTCTCATATCGTATTCAACCTTTCTTCCCGTGCTTCTTCCAGAGTCATATCATTTGAAAGAACGCCAAACAATGATTTAGCAACATCTACTCTATCCTGATATGGATTAGACAATTTTGCAACAACTTTTCCGTTACGAGTAATATAAATATCCTCTGTTTCTGCAAGCATAAGATATTTGCCAAGATTAATTTTTAATTCAGTTGCAGTAATGGACATATCATCATCACCTTTCTTGAAGAATAACTATTTATCGTCTCATAAAGAGAATCTCTCTTTTCAATTATATTATACACAAATCGAACGATTTTATCAATAAAATCGTTCGAAAATCGACTATTGAATGCTGGTCGGAGCGCTACTCCGCCAGATACATCTTCAGGCTTCCTTCCACCGCATCCATGGCTTCCTCCACACTCGCCTGCCCGTTTAGGTATGCCTGTAAGCTCTCGGTCAGGGAAGTCTCGATCTGAGTGTCTTCCTTAAGGCACAGGGTGGCTGCCTTGCACAGCTCCATCAGATGGTTCGCGGTCTCCTCAGAGTAGGCTTTGATGGCGAACTCTGCGGTACTGCCGTCGATATCATAGGTGGTATAGGCTTCCGCCATGCTGCGGTCTGCTGCAGCCTGCGTCTCCAACGCTTTTGCATTGACAGGGAATCCCTCATAGGTATCCACTCTCTGCAATTCTTCGGACAGAGCAAACCGCAGGAAATCCTTTGCGATCTCCACGTGTTCACTCCGGCTGTTGATTCCAATGACCATCTTCGGATAAAATGCATTTTCCACGGATACCACATTGGCATTTAACAGTTCTGCCACAGCATAGGGTGTCATTGCCTGATTAAAGCCGTCAGTCTCCTGAAGTACCAGCTTCACATCAGATCCCAGATCCCAGATATTCGCTGCACGGCCTTCTTTTCTGGAAGGCAGGATACCGCAGTTATCCGCAATCTTCTTCAAATCTTCCAGCCAGGGACGTAAAGAATCACGATTCACCTGACGGTTCTGTAAAATATCATCGACGATCAGGGGATAGAACTCTTCCACCAGTTCGCCGCAGGTACGGTCTCCCAGATAACTCTCCGTCTTTCCGGATACCGCCTTTGCAATAGCATCCATGCTGCTCATTTCCTCCGGCTGCACATCCCTGCCGACAGCTAACAATAATCCGAATTGCAGCGGCACCGCATACCGTCTTCCATCCGCCTCTTCATAGGCTGTTGTGATGTTGGAAAGCAGGGTTCCGTCCTCTTCCATGGGCTGCAAAATCTCTTGCAGATTAAACAGCAAGCCCTTAGAGGCATATGTGTCCAGTTTCAGATGATCCATCACCATGAGATCCGGTCCGCTGCCGGAGGTCAGGGAGGTGTTCAGGTCCTGATAGATCTGCTGATAATCCGCATTTCCGCTGTATTTATCAGTCATAGAGATTGCCGCATCCACATGAATCAGTATCTCCGGATGCTGCTTATGATACTGCACCGCAGCCTGCTGTAAAAAGAAGCTCTCCTCTACGGTATACAGTGTCAGTTCTTCGGTCACCTCTGTCACCGCATCGGGATCGTAGCGGTAAATCATTATTTTATCCCCGCTCTCGCTTCCAAACCACGCGTATACACTGCCGTCCGACAGCGCCACAATATCCCTGCACCACTGATCCGACAGAGAAAAACCGGTATCGATTCCCTGAAGCAGCTTCTGCCAGTTGGTATCGCCTGCGTCGCAGCGGAAGAATCCGTCTGCATCCGCCGCATAGACTGTGCCGTCTCCCAGCACACTGAAATAAGCAGAGCTGTAACTGTCCTGGGAAAAAGGAAGCACTTCCTTCTTTTTTGCCCCATTGCTTCCATCCAGCTGCATCTGCAACAGACCGTTCACGTTCCCCTGTTCATCCGTCTGTGCCAGATACAACGTATCTCCCACAGCACTGACCCACTTATTATCCGACAGACTGCCACTGTCTGTCAGGCTGTCGCTCTCCTGGCTGCTCACCAGGCTTCCGTCCTGTGCCAATACAACATCCAGGGAAAAATAAGACAGTCCCACTAACAATCCGTCCTCTGTCAGTGTCACATACTGCGGCGTATCATAGAACCGATAGCCATCCATATCCATAGGCTCCAGCCACTTCTGTGGTGTAATATCCAACGCACTGCCGTCCGCTTCCTTCCACAGATGTGCGGAAGAGCTCTCCTCATCCCGGTAACAGTTGCCGTACAGGTACTGATTCCCCTCCGCATCCTGCAACAGTGTAAAACTGTCACTGCTCTCCAGACCCTTTCCCTCGGGAAGCGCCTTCAGCCAGTCCTTCGTCACTTCCGTCAGAGTATCCCCTTCGCCCAGCATCCATTCCTCTAAAGAGACCTGACCTTCCGATCCTCCTGCCACGAGAAAATGTAATTCATCACCCGAACGGAAGATCTGGCTGATATTTTTGTCCTTCCATTCCTCCGGAAGTGAGAGTTCCGTCTCTACATATCGTCCTTTCTGCACTTCATCAGGTGACGCTGCGATCTGCTGATCGTTCTTATTCCCACACCCGGTGAACAGTCCCATGACGATCGCCATACAGGTTGCCAGTGCGATTCCTTTTTGCATGTTATTGTTGTTAAAGTAGTTTCTGTTTCGCATCTTAATATCCAGTCCCTTCCCGTAATCTGTAAATTTGCCATTCCACAGCTTTTTCTTACAGGAAAAGTATAGTGGTTTCTTTTTTAAGATAACAGTAGGCATGGTTTAAGATGCCATTAGCACCTCTTTAAGATTTGTTTAATTTGCTCACACAAAAACGGAACCGGCACAAACGCCGATTCCGTCTTCTCCGGGAACCATTTAGGAATTCAATATCTTCATAAATTCTTCTCCGGTAATGGTCTCTTTTTCATATAAATACTGAGATAGTTCATCCAGTTTAGCACGGTTTTCCAGCAGGATCTGCCCTGCCTTCTCATGCTGCTTCTTCACCAGTTCCACCACTTCCTTATCGATGGCAGTCTGGGTCTCCATGGAACAGGTCAGGGAGGAATCTCCACCCAGATACTGGTTCGTCACGGTCTCCATGGCTACCATGTCAAAATCCTTGCTCATACCGTAGCGGGTGATCATACCTTTGGCAAGCTTGGTAGCCTGTTCGATATCATTGGAAGCTCCGGTGGTCACAGATCCGAAGGCGATCTCTTCCGCGGCACGTCCGCCGGTCAGTGTAGCGATCTTGTTCTCCATCTCTTCCTTACTCATCAGATAATGATTGCCTTCCTCTTCCACCTGCATGGTATAACCCAGTGCACCGGAGGTACGGGGCACAATGGTGATCTTCTGCACCGGTGCGGAATTGGTCTGCTTCGCTGCTACCAGTGCGTGTCCGATCTCATGGTATGCCACGATCCGCTTTTCCTTATCTGTAAGGATGGCATTCTTTTTCTGATAACCGGCGATAACTACCTCAATACTCTCTTCTAAGTCTGCCTGGGTTGCGAACTTACGTCCATCTCTGACTGCCCGAAGAGCTGCTTCATTGACGATATTGGCAAGCTCCGCACCGGAGGCTCCGGAAGCCATACGGGCGATCTTGTTGAAGTCCACATTATCTGCGACTTTGATCTTGCGGGCATGCACTTTCAGGATTTCTTCTCTTCCTTTCAGGTCGGGAAGCTCTACCGGCACACGTCTGTCAAAACGTCCGGGACGTAACAGTGCGGGATCCAGACTCTCCGGACGGTTGGTGGCCGCCAAAATGATAACGCCGTTGTTGCCTTCAAAGCCATCCATCTCGGTCAACAGCTGGTTCAATGTCTGTTCTCTCTCATCGTTTCCGCCCACCTGTCCGTCACGCTTTTTACCGATGGCATCGATCTCATCGATAAATACGATACAGGGAGCCTTTTCCTTCGCCTGTTTGAACAGGTCTCTGACCTTGGACGCACCCATACCCACGAACATCTCCACGAATTCCGAACCGGACATGGAGAAAAAGGGAACATTAGCTTCTCCGGCTACTGCCTTGGCCAGCATCGTCTTACCGGTTCCGGGAGGGCCTACTAAGAGGATACCCTTCGGCATGGAAGCACCGATCTCTTTGTATTTGTCGGGGTCATGCAGGTATTCCACGATCTCTGTCAGATTTTCCTTCGCCTCATCCTCACCTGCCACATCGGTGAACTTGATACCGTTGGAAGACTTCACATAGACCTTCGCATTGCTCTTGCCCATGCCTCCCATGCCGAACATCATGGAGTCGCCGCCGGCCTTTTTCGCCATCTGACGGTACATCAATTGTCCGAAGCCAATAATGATGATCAAAGGCAGCAGCCAGCTGATCAAAAAGCTTAAAATCGGCGATGCTTCCTCCACGATCTCACTGGAGAATTTTGCCCCGCTGTCATACAGTCTCTGCGTTCTGTCCGGATCATCCATCAGACCGGTCTTGTAGATGGTCTTGTCATTTTTTGCCGTGAATACGATCTGATTGTCCTGGATTTGTACCTCATCGATCTGTTTATCATAAGTCATCTGCATAAAAGTGTTGTAATCCACTTCCTTCACTGCCCTCTGTACGATCTGAGGTACCAGAAGACTGTTGATCAGGATAATCACGATCAATGCAATCATATAATAGAATATGAACGGTTTTTTGTTTGGTTGTTTGACTTCCTGCATACATTTTCCCTTTCTCATTCCTGTATTATTGTCCAAATCTGTTGTAATAAATCAATCATAGCCACTTTTTGCCACACAATCAATGGATATTCTCTTACCTTATTCTAAAAAAAAGATAAACTTATGCGGTGAAAAGACTACGTTTTTCAAAATCTGTTTCTTTCCATTTTCAGGCAAAAGAGAGACAATCAAAATAGATTTTTACTTGCCAAAAGGTTCAAAAAGGAGGAAACGTCTGTGTCGGATACTACCAAAAAGAGATTAAAATTCGCAGGAAAGCTTCTGTTTGTCTGTCTGTTATTAGGTATCCTGTATTACAGCTTCCGGGATTCCATGGGAGATATGCTGACGGAGCTTGCCAATGTCTCCCCGCAAGTGGTCATGTCCCTGTTCCTGACCGTGATCCTCTACCATATCTTTGAAGGGCACATCACCTGGCTGATCGTGCATAAAACGCACCCGGAATATCCCCGCCTGAAGGGATTCTGTAATGCTTTCTACTGCTCTTTCTATAAGACAGCCACTCTGGGCAGCGGTTCCGGCATCGCAGGAATCTATTACCTGAACAAAGCCGGTATCCCGGTTCCCAATGCCACCGGCATGTACTTTTTCCAATATATTGTCCACAAGGTCTCTATGGCAGTCTATAGTCTGCTATTGTTTTTGGCAACCTATGGATTTATTCATGCTTCATTTGCCGATTATCAATGTTATATCCTGCTGGGATTTGCAGGAGTCTGTGTGATTGCAGGAGTTCTGTTAGCTGTCGCTACCGTACCCTGGATGCAGACTGCCTGTAATCTGCTGGCCAACCGGTTCCGTGCAAAGTATCCCTCCTGGGAGGAAAAACTCACCGGTGCCGGGCATAAGCTTGCCCTGCTACAGGCGGAAAGCCGGTCTCTGTTACAGGATCCAATATTGCTGCTTCACCTGTTCCTGTGTAATGTATTAAAGTTCACTACCTGGTATATCATCCCCTGGATCGTGTTCTGCAATTCTCTTGGGGGAGAATACGGCGATCTGCCTTTTTCTTTCCTGCAATGTTTTGCTCTGACCTCTCTCAGCCAGTCGCTGGCGGGTGTCATCCCCACCCCGGCGGGGATCGGATCCGTAGAAGCTGTCTTTACATTGCTGTTCCGGCGTCTCCTGCCGGAGGCCAAAGCCCTGTCTGCCGTGCTTCTCTACCGTTTCGCCACCATGCTGTTACCTTGTGCGATCGGTGCGTTCTTTGTACTGGGGGAGCGGATTATTTCTCTGCACAGGAAAAAGAGAACGGCAGACTAATATGCTTTCCTAAAATCTCCACACAAAACAAGCCACAACACAGTATTCTGTGTCGTGGCTCTTATTATGTTCCGTTATGATAAAAACAAATACTAAGTATTACTTTCTCTGTAAGAAATCAGGAATCTTCAGAGATTTCTCTTCTACGGAGCTTCTAATATCTGCAGGCTTATGAATACCGGGCACCGGCTGTATGGGTCTCGGAGCCTGTCCTCCCTGTCCCTGGGATGTCGTAGGAGCGGTAGACTGTATATTCATTCCCTTCAGAGAACTGGGAGTCATATGGGAAGCAGGCTGTCTGAATGCAGCGCCTCCTCCCAGACGATTCTGTACACCGTTGTTGGCCTTGTCTTCCAGACCGGTAGCAATAACCGTAATGGTGCAACTGTCGGACTTGGACTCATCATACATGGCACCGAAGATAATATTTACATCGTCTCCTGCCAGCTCCTGAACATAGCTTGCCGCATCGGAAGCATCTGCCAGGGTAATGTCACCGGAAATATTGATGATAACATGGGTAGCACCGGAAATCGTAGTCTCTAACAGAGGGCTCTCCACTGCCATCTTGACAGCTTCCATAGCCTTGTCATCGCCCTTGCCTTCACCGATACCGATGTGAGCAATACCCTTGTCCTTCATAACCGTCTGTACATCTGCGAAATCCAGATTGATAACTGCGGGAACATTGATCAGGTCAGTGATTCCCTGTACTGCCTGCTGCAGTACTTCATCCGCCTTCTTCAGTGCTTCCGGCATGGTGGTACGTCTGTCCACGATCTCCAGAAGCTTATCATTGGGGATTACGATCAGGGTATCCACGTGTTCCTTGATACGCTCGATACCGTTTAATGCATTGACCATACGGGCTTTTGCTTCAAAACGGAAAGGCTTCGTTACCACACCAACGGTTAAGATGCCCATATCCTTTGCAAGCTTGGCCACTACCGGAGCAGCTCCGGTTCCGGTACCTCCGCCCATACCACAGGTGACGAATACCATGTCTGCACCCTTCAGAGCTGCGGAAATCTCTTCTGCACTCTCCTCGGCTGCTTTCTCACCGATCTCAGGCTTGGCTCCCGCACCAAGACCCTTGGTCAGCTTCTCACCGATCTGTAACAGTTTCGGAGCTTTGCAGAGCTGCAATGCCTGCTTATCGGTATTCACCCCGATAAAATCCACTCCGTCAATCTTCTCATCTATCATTCTATTTACAGCGTTGTTACCCGCGCCACCTACACCGACTACGATGATCTTGGCAGCTACATCCGCGTCATTCGTCTTAATCTCCAGCAAGGTTAGTTCCTCCTTTTAACCCTTTTCAACTTCACATAGACTATCATATAATCATTTTACAAATTTAGCAACCTATTTTTTCAAAATGTTTCACAAATGTTTCACGCGTCCGGTTTGAATGTAAATTTACCCTTTCCTTCCTCGTAGTTTTCCATTTGCAGGGTTCCGCTTTTACCCTGTAACTTCTCCAGGAAGTCCGGCAACAACTGCAGCTTGTCCTCTATATGGCTGTTGTCACTGCCCATGGACACCTTGATCTGTCCGAAGTAGATCGTAATGTCACCGGAAGAATGCAAATAGATCTTGTCCGCAGCCAGTGAATATTTGTTCAAAAGCTTTGTCAGATCCATGATACTGGAAAACACCTGCGGATCCTCCACCGGCAGTTGCTCTCCCAGCACCACATGGTTGAAGGAAAGCCCCGTGATCTGCGGTATTCCCTGGGTGCGGATCCCGGAACTTTCCACCACATAGCCGTCTTTATCAAAATACATATAAGTATCCAGATATTTCACATATCCCGCCAGTGCTTTTTCATATACAGTGATCTTGATCGTGTCGGGTGCCAGAATCGATACATTCATCACATCCACAAAGGGAATGTCCTGAATCCCTCTGTCCCGGTATTTCAGAGACAGATACAGGGAATTATCTCCCAAAGGTCCCGACATCACGATCTCCATGATCTCGTCCTCGGTATAATGCACATTGCCCTCCACATACACGGTACGTACCGTATACACGGAGTGCAATGCCACCGCACCACCGCCCAGTGCCAGCAGCAGGATGCCTATGATCACTATTCTTCTGATAATTTTGCTTCGGTCTCTATACACTGATGATCCGTGCTCCTAATTCTCTCAAGTCTCTGCAGATATTTTCATATCCGCGTTCTATAAAGTGCTGTCCTGTCACGAAACTCTCGCCTTCTGCCGCAAGCCCCGCCAGAACCAGTGCCGCACCGCCGCGAAGTTCACATGCTTCCATCCGGCTTCCCCGTAAATGCTCCACTCCGGTGATCACGGCATGTCTTCCGTCCTTCAGAACAATCTCTGCTCCCATGCCCTTTAGCGGTTCCGCAATACGAAAACGATTCTCGAAAATATTCTCTTCAATGCAGCTGCATCCTTCCGCTCTCGTCAGCACCGCCATTGCCACCGACTGCAGATCCGTGGGGAACTCCGGGTATGGCCCAGTCCGCAAATGTGGTATGGCCTGCGGCCTTTTGGAACACTGTACGAACAGGCCTTCCTCCGAGGCAATACACTGTGCACCCATTTTTTCCGCCACAAAGGTCACCGCTTCCATCTGCTCCCAGGGAGCCTCTGTCAAAAGTGTACTGCCTCCGCAGCCGATACAGGCGAACAGATACGTCCCGGCTACGATCCGGTCTGCCGGAACCGTGAACTGTGTACCATGAAGCGGTCTGTCACCATGAACCAATAGTTCCGTTTCTCCGATTCCTTCGATCTGTGCACCACATGCCGTCAGAAATTCGCACAATGCCGTCACTTCCGGTTCTCTGGCGGCCCCCAGTATCCTGGTGTCTCCGTCCGCCTTCACCGCAGCCAGCAAAATATTCTCCGTAGCTCCCACACTGGGAAACTCCAGTGTGATCTCTGCCCCGTGCATTTTCCCATCCTTCACCTGTGCAGACAGAAGCCCTTCTTCCTCCCGGAATTCGACGCCCATCTGCTGTAGTGCCCTGATGTGCAGATCGATCGGCCGTTCTCCGATGATGCACCCACCCGGATGCTCCATGGTCACATAACCACATCTTCCCAGCAATGCTCCCAACAGGCACAGAGATGAACGCATTCCGGTGATAGCTTCCCCCTGCATCCGTCTGGCCTCCGCTCTCTCGCAGGGAAGTTCTTCATTTTCTCCCGGCTGTACCCGGATCCCTTTTTCCTGCCAGTGCACCAGACATCCCAGTTCCCGAAGCAGATGCACGAAACAGTGTACATCTGCAATACGTGGGCAGTTCTGAATATAGGATACTTCATTGGTAAGAAGCGTTGCCGCCAGGATCGGAAGTACCGCATTCTTTGATCCCTGTATGCGTACCTTCCCCTGCAGCGGAATGCCTCCCTGCATGCGGATTCCTTTCATACAGCACCATCCCCGTTTTTATGATAATCTTATCTTATGTAGGAAAGCACTGTTTCGTACCATGTCTTCTGAATATGTATTTTTCTACAGCTCTTTTAACTGGATCCTGCGCGCCACACTCAATACCAGTCCGATCTCCGACAGCAAAAACAATGCCGAAGAACCTCCGTAACTGATAAACGGCAGGGAAATTCCGGTGTTGGGAATGGAGTTGGTAACTACGGCAATGTTTAAGATCGCCTGGATTGCGATATGTCCCATAACGCCCACCACCAGCATGGCGCCGAACAGGTCCGGTGCATTATTGGCAATGACCATCATCCGCCACAACAGCATAATGAACATGAGAATAATGGCAACCGCTCCGAACAATCCCAGTTCCTCGCAGATAATGGAGAAGATCATGTCGTTCTGTGCCTCGGGCAGGAAGCTTAACTTCTGCATACTCTGCCCCAGTCCCTTGCCCCAGATGCCACCGCTTCCGATGGCATACAGTGCCTGCAGGGTCTGGAAGCCTTTATCCTGTGCCTGACTTTCCGGGTTCAGCCACGCCTGGATTCTTGCCAGACGGAACTTGCCACCGATCTTATCTCCCAACTGTACGACTGCGACTACCAAAAGTCCAGCCGCCGCCAGTACGCTGCCTCCCATGATGATGAATTTCTTGTAATCCGGGCTTGCCACGAATACCATCAGCACCGCAATACCCATAATAATAATGGCGGAACTCAAATTATCCGTAATGAGGTACACCGATGCTGCGATCGGCAGGGGTGCCGCCATCATGGTAAAGAAGCCTTTCATGGTACGGACGCTTTTTCCCATCTTGCATACCAGACTTGCCAGGAACAGGATCATACACAATTTCGCTACTTCCGCAGGCTGCAGGTTGAAGCCCGTATGTGGGATACCGATCCATCTGGTAGCGCCGTGGGAAGTGATACCCAGGGGGGTCTTTACCAGGAAGATCAGGATCATGGACACCACATATCCCAGGGTGGCAAACCGTTCCCAGAAGGTATACGGGATATTGGCAATGACCATCATGAAGACCAGACCGATGATATTGGCGATCAGCTGTTTCTTCATATAATAGGCGGCATCTCCATAGGAATCATAAGCCTCATAGGAGCTGGCCGAATAGATCATGATCAGTCCGAATCCCAGTAAAAACAGCACAATAAAAAGCAGGCTGTAGTCAAAAAAGTATTCGGATTGTTGTTTCTTTTTACGTCTTCTTCCCCGCGTTTCCGCCATGCCTGCTTTTACTCCTTACTTCTGTTATGATTTCTTATTCCGCCAGTCCGTGTACATATTCCTTGAAAAGCTGTCCTCTGACTTCATAGTTCGGGAACATGCCCCAGCTTGCACAGGCCGGAGACAACAGTACCGCTTCTCCCGGCTGGGCCAGTTCGGTACACAGCTTCAGGCATTCCTCATAGGTATCTGCGAAACGGATCTTATCAAAGCCATGCTTTCTGGCACACTCGGCAATCTTCTCTCTGGTCTGGCCGATGAGGACAAGGCACTTTACCTTGCCATCAAAGCTGTCGATCCACTCATCGTACTCGCTCTGCTTGTCATAGCCTCCGCCGATCAGCACGGTAGGCTTGCTCATGGCTTTGATGCCCTGGATCGCCGCATCGGGATTGGTTCCCTTGGAATCGTTGTAATAGTCCACACCGCCCTTGGTAGCCACGAATTCGATCCGGTGCTCCACCGCATGGAAACCGCGGATCACAGTAAGGATCGTCTCCATGGGCACCTGCATACCTTCTGCAATGGCTATGGCTGCCATGACATTTTCCACATTGCACAGGCCTACCAGATTCATATCCTTGTGAATATCCATCAGTTCGGTCTCTTCGCCGTTCACACTCTTGATAATCTTGTCTCCCCGCAGGAAGTAACCGTTTTCCAACTCGTGATGGGAGGAGAACAGTACCGGAGTCGCAGGACATCTTCCTGCGAAATCTCTGGTATAATCATTGTCATAATTCAATACACAGATATCATTTTTTGTCTGGTGGGAAGCCACTGCTTCCTTGGCTGCCACATAGGCCTCCATGGTATGATGTCTGTTCAGGTGATCCGGTGTAATATTCAGGATGGCTGATACTACCGGATGGAATGTATGTATGGTCTCCAGCTGGAAAGAACTGATCTCTCCCACGGTGACACTATCCTTTGACGTCTTCGTTACTTCCAGTGTATAAGGGTTGCCAATATTACCCACTACAAAGGTCTTCTCCGCACCGAAATGAGCTTTCATGATCTCACCGGTCAATGTGGTGGTGGTAGTCTTGCCGTTAGTGCCGGTAATGGCGATCACTCTGCCTTGCTCTGCAAGGAATCCCAGTTCGATCTCTCCCAGGATCTGTACCCCGCGGTCCCTCATACGGTTCACCAGAGGAATATCCGTAGGTACTCCGGGGCTTAAAACGGCTGCCTGAATGCTCAGTTCTACCTCCTCCGGCAGTTCTCCGGCGATACAGACTGCCTTGCTTTCCCCGGGAAGCTTCGCCTCCAGATCTTCCTTTGTCAATTTATCACTGCTGTCATACAGAACCACGTCTGCATGGTATTTTTCCAATAAAGCCACTGCACCGATCCCGCTGATGCCGGAGCCGATGACCAGACATTTTTGTCCTTCTAACATTTTCCTTACCATACCTTTCTGTAAAAGTCCATTAGTTCATTATAACGCATTCCCTACAAATGGGGAAGAGATTTTTACAGGAGACTTACGCAAAGAAGCCCTCCAACATATATATGTCGGAGAGCTCCGGTTCATTCCAGTTTCTGTGTACAATAATCTTCGGTTCTACGCTTCTACGATCAGATATCTGCCGTCTCCGATATCGAATACTTCATCTGCCTCCAGAATCTCATCATCCACAGCGCCGTCCACATCCATGCCGGCCTCATCAAAATACTCAATGACATCCTCCACGGAATCTACCACGACTGCCATGCACTCTTCCAGAAAATCTTCTGCCTCATCCAGTGTCTCTGCTACAGCTTCCGGGAAAAGCTGGAGCTGTTTGTCCAGGAAGCATTCCAGTACCGCATCATCATACTCTCGCATGCTATTACCTCCAAATTCTTACAAAAATGTCTTATTTATTTTCATAATAATATGGATATAAGATTACGTCAATTAGCAATTCGATATAGATGTAAATAGAGAGTTAGTAAAGAAATGCTATCAAATCCCCGTAGCCCTTG
>NZ_QUEC01000032.1:0-41791 GCF_003478095.1 Clostridium sp. AF34-10BH | reverse complement strand
CTCAAGGCTGCTTTTTCGTTTACACCAACTCCGATTGTTTCCTTAACAGTTTGGAGAATTGAGAAAATCGGAATTTACGGAGGAAAATAGTAATGGCACTGTTCCTACTGATTACATATATAGTGATTTTAATATTTCAAATAATATTATTTGTGATATCCATTCGCAAGAAAACAAAAAAGCTTTGGCGGATATTGTTTTCGGCAGAACTAGTTCCGCTGCTTATATCCATAGGACTGATGATTTACTATAATGATTTACTTGGATATGGATTTATGCCAGGACTAACTTATCTTGGAGAAATATTGTTTAGTTTAGGAGCGGTTGTTTTGTACTGTATAAGTTTCCTGATTTCTATATGCAGTTATATTGCAATTTCAAATAAACAAACTTAATTTGAAGATTCCACATGTGTGTTTATTTGAGTTCTTTGAATGAGCTTAAATATAATGTTAAAATTTTAACGAAGTTGGCGTGTAGTTGAATAGAAAGAGAAATCGGTATTTTTAGAACAAAATATTTTATAAGATTAATGAGATTTTAAAAAGGAGGATTGGACATGAAAATTTTGAAAAGTATTCTTAATTATATTCCATTAGCCACGTTTATCATATTTGTGGTTACTGATGGTATTTTTTCTCTAACATCAGCATTAATTTTTGTTATTTCAACGATTGGTCTATTAATTAATTGGAAAAGAAAAAAACAGAGATGAAGAATTGAGAAAATTCCAGTTTATAGGGATGATACAACAATTATTTTTGCATGGAAAAAAGAATTCGACGAGAAAGAAAAAAATACCTTTGGAATGGTAAATTGAATAAAACGGGGCAAAATATTACAAATCATATTGAAAAAACGGGGCAAAATAGATACTGTTAAAAAGGGAGGAGGGAATTTATGTATAGAAAAGACTCTATTATCATAGAAGAATGGTTGAAAAGATCGGATAAAGCATTATTGGTAACAGGCGCCAGACAGATTGGAAAGACCTGGCTGATAAGAGAGGAAATTGCCAAAAGCGGATATCGTAAGTTTGAAGTTAATTTTATAGATCAGCCGGATTTGGTGGATTATCTCAATGTAAAAATGAGTGCGAATGAGTTCCTGGTGAAATTAAAAATGATTATGCCGGAGGATTGTAAGCCGCAGGAAACGGTCGTCTTTTTTGATGAGATACAGAAATGTCCGGAAATAGTGACAAAAATAAAATTCCTTGTAGAAGAAGGCAGCTTCAAATATGTAATGAGCGGATCCTTATTAGGAGTAGAGCTTAAGGGAATAACGTCGGTTCCGGTTGGATATTTAACTGTTTTGAGAATGTATCCGATGGATTTTGAAGAATTCATGATAGCAAATAATGTGTCAAAAACAACTTTGGAAATGTTGAAAGCGAAATTTGAAACATGTCAGCCCGTGGATGAATTCATACATCAGAAGCTATTGTCGCTGTTTTTTATCTATCTAATTGTCGGAGGCATGCCGGATGCGGTAAAAATATATATTGCTACAAAAGATATCCGGGAAGTGGATAAGGTACAACGGGATATCGTTGCGCTATATAAAGAGGATTTCTCTCAACATGAGAGTGAAGATAAAAAACTGAAATTGATATCTATTTATGATATCATTCCGGCAGAATTGAACAAACAGAATAAAAAATTTGTATTTACAATGCTGAATAAAGAGTTAAAGTTTGACAGATATGAAAACAGCTTTTTATGGCTGAAAGATGCCGGAGTTGCGTTACCGGTGTATAACGTGGAAGCTCCTGTTATTCCTCTCAAAGCGAGCAAGAGCAGTAATGTGTTCCGACTTTTTTCCAATGACATCGGTTTGCTTACCAGTGCATATCCGGCGGAAACCAAACTGGAACTGATCAATAAAAACAGCGAAGTAAATAACGGTGCTCACTTTGAAAATGCTGTGGCACAGCAATTAATGGCCAATGGTTTGGAACCTTATTTCTGTAAAAAGAAAAATATAGGGGAACTGGATGTTTTGGTCGAAATGGATGGGAAAGTGGTTCCCATTGAGGTGAAATCCGGGAAAGCTTACAAGGCACACAAATCCTTGGATAACTTTATGAAAATTTCTGATTATCATATTGAGAAAGCATATGTTTTATCGGTAGCAAATATGGAACAGGAGGGAGCCGTGGTATATCTTCCTATCTATATGTGCTATCTTTTAAAAGAACGGAAAATTGGAAAGTTAATCGTGAATCTAGATATGGAAGGGTTATAACACCGGGAGAAGTAATAAAACGGGATTTGTCGAATAAAGGAGCAAAATAGAAATGAAGATTCGCAAGGCAGAAAAAAAGGACATTCCAAGAATTCTTGCACTGTTGGGGCAGGTATTACAGATACATGCAGAGATCCGTCCGGATATTTTTATACCGGGTACTACGAAATACACCCCCTGCGAGCTGACAGAGCTATTACAACAGGAGGATCACCCTATCTATGTTGCCGTAGACGAGGACGATCTGTGCATGGGCTATGCATTCTGCCAACTCAGGGAGCAGCCCTTTTCCACTAATATGGTCCCCTTCAAATCATTGTTTATCGATGACCTTTGCGTTGACAAGCAGACACGGGGGCAGCATATCGGGGAAAGCCTGTTTGAATATGTGAAACAGCAGGCAAAAGAACTGGGCTGCTATGAAGTAACCCTGAACGTCTGGGCAGGCAACACTTCGGCAGAGCACTTTTATGAAAAGATGGGAATGAAGACAAAAGAACGGCAGATGGAATATATCCTGTGAGCCGGACGGAGGTGGCAAGCATGATTAAAATTGCATTTTTTGATGTCGATGGGACACTTTTGAAGATGGGTCATAAAGAATTAAGTGAGCGGACGCTGCATGCATTAATTTCTCTTCATCGGAATGGGGTGAAGCTGTGTATGGCGACCGGAAGAGGATATCTGTCGGCGCCGCGTTTTCCGGGGATTGATTTCGATGCTCTTCTGACCTTTAACGGTTCTTATGTAACAGTAGGAGACGAGATTATTTTTAAGTGCCCGCTTGATCGGATGGACAAGCTTCAGATCCTTCAGAATCTGAAAGACATGCATAGGGCGGTAGCGATAAGTAACGAACATTTTATCATCACCAACGGTACAGATCCGGATCTGGAGCAGTATTTCAGATTCGGTAATGAGATGCTGAAAATCGATAAACAATTCGATGAACGGGTTCGTGAGGATATCTATCAGATGATGTGTGCCTGCCGGGAAGAAGAGTATGAGCGGATTCTCTATGGTACGCACCATACACAGATTACAGCGTGGTGGGACAGAGCGGCTGATATCATTCCTCTGGAATGTGGGAAGGGAAACGCTGTGCGCGCGGTACTTCAGCATTTTGGCTTTACAAAGGAGGAAGCCATCGCTTTTGGAGATGGCTTCAATGATATCGAGATGCTGGAAGCAGTCGGCACCGGTGTGGCCATGGGGAATGCGAAGGATGAGATCAAAGCCCACGCCACCTGCACGTGCAGATCGGTGGAAGAAGACGGAGTCTACGATTTTTGCTTAGAACATGGGCTGATTACAATATAGGCATTGCTGCCCGCATCTCTGCCACTT
This sequence comes from Clostridium sp. AF34-10BH, assembly GCF_003478095.1. Classification (NCBI taxonomy): domain Bacteria; kingdom Bacillati; phylum Bacillota; class Clostridia; order Eubacteriales; family Clostridiaceae; genus Clostridium; species Clostridium sp. AF34-10BH. The sequence goes on along the minus strand of NZ_QUEC01000032.1, from coordinate 38,197 downwards.
TCCCGGCATCTACTGCTTCATATGCATTCTTTCGGTTTCTATCATAAGAGAAGTCCACGTCCTGCAGGGAGGCGGTCGCATCCGGCTGCCAGCTTCTGCAGGATGTATGAACCTGCTCTATGCTCGTATATTCCATCAGAGCGTTTACGTTTTGTGCATTCACGCCGCTTCCGGCTAAAAATGTGATATCCTTACCATACTGGCTTTGCAGCTTTTGCAATTGCGTTCTGCCCGACCATACATCGGGTGCACCACCACTGGTGAGGATCCGGTCCGCACCAAGTAAGATCAATGCTTCCACTGCACGTTCCTGTTGTGCAATACAATCAAACGCCCGGTGAAATACAGCTTCTTTTCCGGCGCTATGGATGAGGTCGATCATTTCCTGTGTCCGGTTCCTATGGATGGCATGATCCTCTGTCAGGAAGCCGAAAGCAATACCGTCAGCTCCGTGCTCTAAAAGGATGCGGGCATCTAAGAGCATGGTCTCGTATTCATCCTGTGAATAGCAGAATCCGCCTCCTCTTGGGCGGACCATTGTTACAATAGGGATGCTGCACTGTTCTTTTGCACAGATCAGATTGGCCGTAGAAGGTGTGAGACCACCCAGATACAGTGCACTGTTAAGCTCTACCCGGTCAGCACCATTTTGCCAGGCGGTTTTCACATCTTCGAAGCTGCCGCAGCAGATTTCCAATAATCCTTTCAAAATAATCCCCTCAATCAATACATGACATTATTGCGTATGACTCTTGTTTGCGGCTTCATTGATCAGCACCATGATTGTGTTGATGGCGTCCATCTGGTGGCTGCGGCTCATGGCTTCCACATAATTCTGGCGGTTGAAGTACAGCTCGTGTACTTTATCCACCAGCAGATTCGTCGTAATATCATCCTCATTCAGCACAATGGAATAACCCTGCGCTTCGAAGGAAGCGGCATTCAACAGCTGGTCTCCGCGGCTGCTGGCGGCAGGCAGGGGGATCAGAATGTTGGGCTTTTTCAGCGCCAGAAGTTCACAGATGGCATTGGCTCCGGCACGGGAAATCACCACGTCTGCCATGGCGAAAATATCCTTTAGTTCCGCCTTGATATATTCAAACTGTTTATATCCGGGTGTATTTAACAACAGGTTGTCTATTTTGTCCTTACCGCAGAGATGTACTACCTGGAAATCCTCCAGAAGCTTCGGCAACGCATCGCGGACAGCCTTGTTCACGTTAGCTGCACCCAGACTTCCGCCAATGACCATGATGACAGGTTTATTGGCAGTAAAGCCGCACATGTTCAGTCCGGCCAGCCGGCTGCCCTGTGCCAGCTCCGCACGAATGGGAGAACCGGTGAGGACAGCCTTGTCGGCAGGAATATTTTTCATAGTCTCCGGGAAATTGCAGCATACCTTTTCTGCCACGGGAATGCACAGCTTATTGGCCAGTCCCGGTGTCATATCCGATTCGTGGATGATACAGGGAATATGTAAGGAAGCTGCAGCGCGGACGACCGGGACGCTTACGAAGCCCCCCTTGGAGAAGACTACATCCGGCTGGTAATTTTTCAGGTAATTTCTCGCTTCCACAAATCCCTTCATGACACGGAACGGATCGGAGAAGTTCTTCGGATCCAGGTATCTGCGGAATTTGCCCGTAGAAATGCCTGTGTAAGGAATGTTGAAATCTGCAATCAGCTTTTTCTCAATGCCTTCATAAGATCCCACATAGGCAATTTCATAGCCGGCCGCCTGCAGCGCCGGTAATAAAGCAATATTGGGGGTTACATGTCCGGCAGTTCCGCCGCCGGTCAATACGATTTTTTTCATAATAAAATCCTTCTTGTCGGTGAGATTACTGTGCGATCATTTCTTCCAGGGCATGAGCCAGCTGGTCAGGACAGGAGGTAGGCTTGAAACCGCAGCGGATCCCCTTGAGACGGCTGATTGCTTCTTCCGGCTTCATTCCTTTTACCAGAGCACTGATTCCCTGCAGATTACCGTTGCATCCACCGGTGAATTTTACGGAATCAATAACACCATCCTTTAATTCTACATCGATCGAAGTGGAACAGGTACCTTTTGTCTTGTATATCATATGTAAAACCATCCTTTTCAAACTGAATTTCTAAGGAGTGATTATAGCAGATTTTCGGCATTTATACAACAATATGTACAAGGTTTTCTTTTCACGAAAAATGTAAAAGAAATACTTTTTCTGTTCGGCAACGTAGAAGAATGACGATGAAAAAACGTACAAAACAAGCCTCTAATACGTTATACTCTAAGGAAGCGATAGAAAGGAGCGCAGGTTATGTTTACGATTTTCAAAGAAGAAAAAGTGATCACAACCGGAATTCTGGTATTTCTGGGACTTAGTATTCTGGTGCGTCTGCTTCTGGCAGGATTTTACCATACGATGATAAAAGAGACAGATAATATGGCAACGACGAATAACCGCCTGTTGAAACAGTGTAAAGTAAAATTTGCAAATTGTTACCAGTTAAATGGTGGAGTATCAAACATTCCGGTGTTTGTGGACAAGTTCCTCAACCGGCTGGCGTTTGGACACCTATCCTTTGATGCCTGGTATCATTTGTCCGGCCAGTGCATGCTGTTTTCCATTGTGTTTGCCGGTGTCGGGATCTGCAAGGGGATCATGGGCGGAAGGATGCTGGGGGAAATCCTGCCTTTTTATATAGTAAGCTTCTTAGGAATGTATCTTTATTTTTCCTTGTCAGCCATGGTGGATATCAAGGGAAAACGCAGAATATTAAAGACGAACCTCATTGATTATCTGGAAAATCATCTGTCGGGCCGGATCTCTGTCACGGAACAGGATTATGAAAGACTTTACGGACCGGGAAGCCTGGGGGAGGAGATCAGTGCGGCCGGAAGAACGAGAGGACGACAGCAGAGAGCTTCCGGCAGGCGGACGGTGGAACTGATGCCGATCAGCAGCAGAATGGCGCAGCCGGAAGAAACGGGAGATCGTCTGGACAGAGAAGTATTTTCCGTAGAAAATGCCGCACATGAAAAGCCGGGAGAAAAAGTGCTGCCGCAGAGACCGGAGGATCCCGCCAGAGTCACGGAGGAAGAATTACAGGCATTGCTTCAGGAATTACTTACAGTATAGCGGAAAATGTCAGACGTCCGAAAGAATTCAGAAAACATTCCCCGGATCTATAGATATGTCTTGAAAATGAGATGTAACTTTGTTAAAATAAAAACGGATTTTTTAAGTAAGTAACGCAAGAATGCGTGATATATCTGCAAGATATAAGGAGGAGCATTATGAGCAGACAAGTTACATTTGATTATTCCAAGGCCGGCTCTTTTATTTCTGAAGAAGAGATCGGTTACATGAAGAAGCTTACCCTGGATGCGAAGGAGACCCTGGTATCCAAGACCGGCGCAGGCAATGATTTCCTGGGATGGATCGATCTTCCCGTAGATTACGATAAGGAAGAGTTCGCCCGCATCAAGGCAGCAGCGAAGAAGATCCAGAGTGATTCCGATGTTCTGCTGGTTATCGGTATCGGTGGTTCTTATCTGGGAGCCAGAGCGGCTATCGAGTTCTTAAGCCACAGCTTCTACAATGTACTGGATAAGAGTGTACGTAAGACTCCGGAGATCTACTTCTGTGGTAACTCCATCAGCTCCACCTATCTGAAGCACCTGATGGATGTAGTAGGCGACAGAGATTTCTCCATCAACATGATCTCCAAGTCCGGTACCACCACAGAGCCCGCTATTGCTTTCCGTGTATTCAAGGAGAAGCTGGAAGCTAAATACGGCAAGAAGGGCGCGGCAGAGAGAATTTATGCTACCACCGATAAGGCGAAGGGAAGCTTAAAGCATCTGTCCGATGAGGAAGGTTACGAGACCTTCGTAGTACCCGATGATGTAGGAGGACGTTTCTCCGTACTGACCGCTGTAGGTCTGTTACCGATCGCTGTCAGTGGTGCTGATATCGACAAGCTGATGGAAGGTGCAGCCAGCGGAAGAAAGCGTGCCCTGGAGAATGATTTCGAAGAGAACGATGCTTTACAGTATGCGGCTCTGCGTAACATCTTACTGCGCAAGGGCAAGAGTGTCGAGATCCTGGCGAACTATGAGCCCGCTGTTCACTATGTAAGTGAGTGGTGGAAGCAGCTGTTCGGTGAGAGCGAAGGTAAGGACAACAAGGGTCTGTTTCCCGCAAGCGTGGACCTGACCACCGATCTGCATTCCATGGGTCAGTTCATTCAGGACGGTTCCCGTGTAATGTTCGAGACCGTGATCAATATCGACACTCCGAGAGAGGAGCTTACGATCGGCGAGGAGCCTGTAGATCTGGATGGTCTGAACTATCTGGCAGGCAAGACCGTTGATTTCGTCAATAAGAGCGCTATGAACGGAACCATTCTGGCACATACCGACGGTCAGGTTCCCAACTTCATGGTAACCGTTCCCGAGGTAAATGAGTTCTATCTTGGCGAGCTGTTCTACTTCTTCGAGTTCGCATGTGGTGTCAGCGGATACCTGCTGGGTGTAAATCCTTTCAACCAGCCCGGTGTAGAGAGCTACAAGAAGAATATGTTCGCTCTGCTTGGCAAGCCCGGTTATGAGGCACAGAGAGAAGAACTGCTGAAGAGATTGTAAGCCACAGAGGCGGGATCACTCCGGCAGTAATATGTTTCAAAAGAAGAAAAGGACAGCGTAATGAATTGATTTCATTACGCTGTTGCTGTATGATGGAATAAGTAAGTAGGGCGATAGCCCGGAGAAATCGTTTATTCTACTATGTTATTATGCTATTACGAAAAGAAAACAAAAGACAGGAGAAATTGCAAGAGATGAAGATTGTTTTACTGGAGAGAAACAGCGCCGGCACGGATGTGCCGGTGGACTGCTTTAATGAATTGGGAGAAGTGACCAGTTACCCGAATACCGTTACTGCACAGGAAGTGGCAGAGCGTGTGGGCGATGCGGATGTCATTGTCTGCAACAAGGCTCCCATGAAAGAGGAATCCCTGAAGGATTGCCCCAATGTGAAGCTGATCTGTGAGCTTGCTACCGGATACGACAACTGTGATCTGGCATATTGCAGGTCCAGAGGAATCAAGGTGGCAAATGTGGTCGATTATTCCACCGCCATGGTAGCCCAGCATACGTTTACTCTGGCGCTGGCATTGAGCCAGAAGCTGCCCTACTATGATGAATATGTAAAATCCGGCGCTTACAGTGCACAGGATCGTTTTTCTAATTTTGACAGACCTTTTTATGAATTAGAAGGTAAGACATGGGGCATTGTAGGAATGGGGAATATCGGCAGGAGAGCCGCAGCGATCGCTACCGCTTTCGGCTGTAAGGTAATCTTTTATTCCATCACGGGCAAGAGCACCTGTACGGATTATCCGCAGGTGGACAAGGATACCCTGTTAAAAGAGAGCGATTTCCTGTCCCTGCATTGTCCGTTAAGTGACTTATCCCGTAATTTCATTGATAAGGAAGCCCTTCGTAAGATGAAAAAGACAGCAATCCTCATCAATGTGGCAAGAGGCCCCGTGGTAAATAACGCTGATCTCTATGAAGCACTGGTGGCCGGAGAGATTCAGGCAGCAGGTCTGGATGTCCTGGAAAAGGAGCCTTTGGAGTTATCTAATCCTTTAAGCCAGTTAAAAGACAGTAACAAGCTGATCATCACACCGCACCTGGCATGGGCCAGCGTGGAGGCACGTACCCGTTGCGTACAGGGCGTCTACGAGAACATTAAGGCATTTATGCGTGGTGAGAACCGTAACGTGGTAAATTTATAAGCCATACGGTGGTATAGAATTTCATAAACAGTGATTAAGATATACACAAATGTCTTTGGAATGCTTGCATTTAAGGGGATATTTGTGTATATTTGTTATTTGTAGTTAACTATTTATAGGGCGAAGTAACCACATGAGCAAAAAGAAAGCCACGCAGAGGCGATTTTGCGAATGGGGTTCTGAATAGTTTTGTTAACCTTAGCACAGAGAAATGAGGAACAATATGGTAGAAAAAATAAAGGCACTTTGGATCAAGTATGAAGAGATCATTGCATACCTGATCGTAGGCGGACTGACCACGGTCGTATCCTGGGCAGCAAAATTCCTGGCAAACTTCCTGTTATTTGACAACACAATGTATCCAACACCCTTTCAGAATGTTGTATTAAGTGTTATCAACTGGACGGCGGGTGTCATTTTCGCATATTTTACCAACCGTAAGTTTGTATTCAAGAGCAATGCTCCGATGCTGTCCGAAGCACCGAAATTCGTACTTTCCAGAGTATCCACGCTGATCCTGGATATGGTAGTGATGCAGGTACTGACCGCAATCGGTGTAAATCTGCTGGTGGCAACCCTGATCTCCGCAGTTCTGGTCATCATCGGCAACTATGTATTCAGCAAGCTGTTCGTATTCAACAAGAAAAAAGACGGCGGAGCAGAAGAGGCAAAATAAATATATTAACTTGCAAGAGTATTATAAAAGCAGTCCGGAACTGGCAGAAGATAGAAAATCTGCTGGTCTCCGGACTGCTTTTTATGTGCAATTTATATTTGGAGTTATGCCAGATAAGCCTTCAACAATTCCAGCGTTGCGGCAACTGCATCCTTGTGGGAACGCTCGTAGCCGTGGGAAGCGTAGACACCTGGGCCGATGAGTCCGTGTCTGGCATCAATACCGGCGCTTAATGCGGCATCAGCATCGGAGCCGTAGTAGGGGTAAACATCTGCGGCGTAGTCGATATGATTGTCTTTTGCAGCCTGGATCAGCCCTTTGACCACATCATAATGATAAGGTCCGTGGCCGTCCTTGACGCAGATGGATACCTGACGATCCGTGCATTCCAGACCCTCTCCGACGCAACCCATATCTACGGACAGCAGTTCCTCCACATCTTCCGGAGCGGAAGCGCAGGCACCGTGACCCACTTCCTCGAAGACCGTGATATGTTGGTAGACCTTACGGGACAGCTTCAGATCCTCGTCTTTTACATATTTTGCGAAGCCAAGCAGAATAGCGGTGCTGAGCTTGTCATCCAGAAAACGGCTCTTGATGTAACCGGACTCCGTGATGCGGGTCCGGGGATCCATGCAGACGAAGGAACCGTTCTCAATACCCAGTGCCTTGACATCTTCCCTGGAAGATACCTTTTCATCCAGCAGGACTTCCACGGAATCGAAGGTACGCTCGGACCTCTGGTAATCGCCGTTGACATGGATGGAAGCATCCGTCAGCTGTACGGTGCCTTCGTATACTTTGCCGTCCAGCGTATAGATACGGCAGTTCTCGGTCTCGATATTGTTGGCGTTTAAGCCGCCGACCTTAGTCAGACGGAGACGGCCGTTGCTCTTGATCTCTGCCACCATGCCGCCCAGCGTGTCTACATGGGCCATGGTCAGAACTGCGTTGTCTTTACCGCCGATCTCTACGAGAACGCCGCCCTTTTTGGTCTTGACCGGTTTGTAGCCGAGGCGCTTGTACTCTTCACAGAGGTAATCCGTTACTTTTTCCGTGAAGCCGGAAGGGCTGTCGATAGCCAGCAGGGCTTCGGCCTGTTTTAAGATATATTCAATGTATTTCTTTTCTTTTTTCATGTTAATATGCATGCCTTTCTATTGCCTGCAAAGTCTGTGCAGCAGGCATTGTTTTCGATCCACAGGACAGCCGCCCGGATCAGATCCGGGGCATCATAGCCTCTACCAGCTTGGCGGAGTGGAGCGCTGCGGCCTTTTCAAAGGTAGGATAATCCATCTCGGCACTGTCATCCGCCTTGTCGGAAATGGCACGGATGATGACAAAGGGAATACCGTTCAGGTAAGCACCGTGGGCAATGGAAGCCCCCTCCATCTCGGCACAGTCCCCCTGAAATTCTTTGATCAGTCGGTCCTTGACTTCTTTGCTGGAAATGAACTGATCTCCGCTGACTACACGCCCGGTATGAACGTGAATGTCCGGATTGACCTCCTGACAGGTGCTGGCAGCAACCTCGATAAGATGCTCATCTGCAAGGAATTCCCGACATCCCAGCTGGGGAACTTCCCCAGGCTTGTAACCGAAAATGGTGGCATCTACATCATGGTGCAGGGCATCCTTGGAGATCAGAATATCTCCGATGTCCAGAGCGGCATTCAGGGATCCTGCCACACCGGTGTTGATGATGGCAGTGACCTGAAAAAGGTCTGCCAGAATCTGTACGCAGAGAGCGGCATTGACTTTGCCGACACCACTGCGGACGATGACTACGGGAGTACCGTTCAGGGTACCCTCGTGAAATTCCATATTTGCTTTGGTCGTGATATTAGTGGTGGTCATGTGAGCCTTGAGAGTTTCCACTTCCAGCTCCATGGCACCGATGATTCCGATTTTTTTCATGTGTGTTTCCTGTTCTTTCTTAAATAATTGTAATCACTCCGGATATACCAGACGGCTGTCGTCAATGCCGTACAGCACATTATCCAGATAGCGTTTTGCCAGATAGTTGGCCATACCCAGATTCATATCCAGATAGTTGCCGCAGTCTTTGGGAGAAGCACCGGGTACCTCACCCTTGTAATCGCGGATGAATTCAAACATTTCCACCATCAGAGGAACAATATCCTTAGAAGAGAGATCTCCGGCCAGCAGCAGATAGAAGCCGGTACGGCATCCCATGGGGCCGAAGTAGACGGTCTTGTCCTTGTATTCCGGATGATTGCGCAGGAAAGTTGCACCCAGATGCTCGATGGTGTGTACTTCTGCGGTATTCATCACAGGCTCTTCGTTGGGACTGGTCATACGCAGATCGAAAGTGGTGATGACCTCTGCACCGATGTGATCCTTGCGGGATACATAGACACCGGGCTGAAGCTTGATATGGTCAATGGTGAAGCTTGCTATTTTTTCCATGATATTCTCCATTCCGCACAATCTTTCAGGTTAATAATTGCGCTTTTTCTCTGCATAGTATACACTAATTCAGTAGAAAAGAAAATAGCCGGAGGGATAAGAGTATGAAGCATTCAGCGGAATATTATATAGAGCATCTGGAAATGGAGCCCCATGTGGAGGGCGGTTATTTCAAGGAATGCCTGCTGGAAAAAGAAGAGAGGAACCTGTGGAGCAGCATTTATTTTATGCTGGCAAAGGGGGAAGTGTCCCATTTTCATCGCCTGAAGTCGGATGAGGTATGGTATTATCATGACGGCAATGCGTTGACGATTTATATGATCGATGAGGCCGGAAAACTCACAGCGGCGAAACTTGGGCTGGACCTGGAAAAGGGAGAAGTCCCGCAGGTACTGGTTCCGAAGGGAATGATCTTCGGGTCTGCCATGGAGGAAGAGGGTTTCAGTCTGGTGGGCTGTATGGTTTCACCCTGTTTTAAATATGAAGAATTTGAACTGTTTGAACGGAAAAAACTATTGGAAAAATATCCGGAACACAGCGATGTGATCCTGCGTCTGACCCGTGAGTAAGCACTTACATTCGCAAAGTAGCGCAATAAAGCGTTGCATTCTGCCATTTTGTGTGTTATACTAGCTTCGCGTGCAGATGACTGCATGCACAATAAGGGTTATGAGAGGGAGAAAGAAAATGAAAAAATTTGTTGGAATTATTGTAGCAACTGTACTGGCATTTAGTCTGGTAGGATGTGGTCCTGTAGACAGCGCAATTCAGAATATTGCAAGTTCCGGATCCAATACCAGCAGCAAGAGTGGTGTGGTAACCGCAGATGATGACGGCTATGCAGAAGGACGTATGGGAGATGTAATGAGAACTTACTTCTTCGATTACACTGTAAACAGCGCATATACCTGCAATGACTATGAAGGATATACCCCTTCCGAGGGAAATAAGCTGTTAGTAGCAGAAGTAACCGTTAAGAACACCGATCGTTCTACCGTTACCATGTATGACACCGATTTCCAGATCCAGTGGGGCGATGATGATAACGATGACGCATACGCTGCACCTATCACCTACTATGGTAACACTGTAAGTGACGAACAGCTGCCGGAAGAGTATGATCTGGGTGTTAACGAAGAGAAAACCGGTCTGCTGGTATATGAAGTACCGGAAGATTCCAAGGATTATTCCATTTCTTATCTGGAGCAGTTCTCCAATGACACTGAGGGAGATGTATTCTTCGTATTCTTTACTGCAAAGGATAAGTAAGAGAAAACAAATAAGTAAGACTGGCGGTTTTGCCTGTAAAAAAGAACCGGAGTACTGTGGATCACAGTGTTCTGGTTCTTTTTTGCAGTTTATTTTTAATTTATAATTATATAATTTTTCCTTAATTGACATACTTATATATGCGTGTTATAGTACAAATAGAACAAGGGAGAGGAAGAAAGATCAAGAGATTGATCGAAGATCCTCTGACAGGTTCCGAAATTCTCCGGTGGTTGCCGGAGGACAAAAGGTAAGAGGTATCGAAAGACACCGACATATGTTTAATAGAAAAGGAGAGATGACTTATGTTATTACCTAGCATTTTTGGAGAGAACTTATTTGATGACTTTTTTGATGATGTACCTTTCTTTGACAACAGAGCAGAGAATCAGATAGAGAAGAAACTGTATGGCAGACATGCACATAATGTAATGAAGACCGATATCAAGGAGACCGATGACAACTATGAGTTGATCGTTGATCTGCCCGGCTTCAAGAAAGATGAGATCAAGGTTTCTCTGGAGGATGGTTATCTGACCATTGAGGCTGCCAAAGGTCTGGATGAGGATGAGCAGGAGAAGAAGACCGGTAAATACATCCGCAAGGAGCGTTATGCCGGAGCTTGCCAGCGTAGCTTCTATGTTGGTGACAACCTGACTCAGGAGGATATCAAGGGCGAGTTCAAACATGGTATCTTGACTCTGAATGTTCCTAAGAAGGAAGCAAAGCCTGCGGTAGAGACCAATAAATACATCGCTATTGAGGGATAATCCTTTGAATACAAAAACCGTTGCCCCGTAAGGGGCAGCGGTTTTTTGCGTTATACGAAATAGTTGCGTAGAATCTCAGGATGACTGTCTTTTCCGTAAGACAGCCCGTTCTTTTTTTATAATATATTGTTCCAGTCCCGGAACCGGATTGTTGAGACGGCAGCCGTAGAGAAACAGCCCGTTTTCCAGTTCCTGTATCCGTGCAACCAGTCCATAGAGATGGAAGTTGAAGTTTTCGGCGGTTTCATCCATATGATCATTCAAGACGGCATGGACGGTCTGATTGACCTCCAGTTTTAAATCTTCTTTGCTGACCACGGAAAAGCCGTTGTAGCTGATGTCCTTGATGATGGCATCGTGGGCGGCACGGTTTAGGCCGCATTGGACAGCAGTTTCGATGCCGACATAGCAGCGGTAGCTTTGCCGGCGGTTATAGGTTTTGCTTCCGGCGATGGAGGAGACAGTATAGCACAGTGTTCCATCGGAAAGCTTAACTACATTGGTAGTAACGTTTTTGAACAGCTGCGGTTTATCCTCCGGAAGTGTGACAATGAGATCTACGACGAGTCCTTTTCCACGGAAAGAGATAATTTTATCATCAGTAAACACACCCTGCGCCAGCAAAGTGTGCCTGTGAGGATATACCTCCAGAATTTTGGATTCAAATTGAAGCTGCTCGGTATTAAGATTGATCAAAAAGCTAAGGGATAACCCTGCTGTCAAGTCATCGATCTGCATAAGTCTGGTGGTCTCCCATCTTTACAAAATTATTTAATTCACCATTTTTGCATTGGGATAGATGCGTTCCATCCGTGCATCCGGGTAATGGGTGTCTAAAAATTGTTCCAGTCCGTTAAGCTCTGTAGTTTCCACGGAATAGGAAGCGCCGTTGCGCTCCGTATATCTGGCCAGCGCCAGTGCGGAGATCAGCATATTGACAATCATAAATACTATCAAAATATTGCAGACAATTGTGCCGGTTCTTTTCGGAATCTTTTCAATACAGCCGGAAAGATTCGGATAGATCAGTTTCAGCCATACCACAGCGGCAATTCCCCAAAAGAAGCAGTACAAGAGGTTGATACGACCGCCTAAGTTAAAGGCAAATCCGCTGTAGTCCCAGAAGATTGTGCCGAAGACCATTTCCGTGAAGACACTGCAGATATATTCGTAAGCACCGCCCAGCAGGGTACCTGCCAGAAAAATAGTACTGTCGCTCTTGTTGCGGTAACGGTAGAGCAGCAGGGTCAGGAAGGCACAGCCCAAACCCCAGACAATACTGAAAGGTCCGTAGATGACACTGCTGCGGCTCATCCAGACACCTGCGGTGATGCGGCAGAAGATCGTTTCCGTAATGTCACCTAACAATGCACCGATGAAGAAGAGGGAAAACAGTTTGTAAAAGCAGCAGCCCTCGGCAAAGACGGTGGATTTTTTATGTTCTTCTCTGGCTTTTACCAGAGCATCCAGGCTGATAGAAGGATATGATTTCTGCAGTCGCTTCTGTATATGTCTTGTCAGGGCATTTTCCAGAAAACGGGAAGTCTGGCCCAGCCCTTCTGTAATCTGATCCAGGCGGGCGGTCTGCTTTTCCAGAGAGGCCTCCACCCGGTGCTTTGCCTGTACCTGTAGGCTTAAAGTAGATAAAGCGGAACTGACGGTGTCCAACAGGAGCAGCCCGCCCAGCACCAACAGAAGTACAACGGAAAGCAAGTGCGGAATGCGGTCAAAAAGTCCGCATAATAATGGATCTGCAAACATTACCGTCACAACACTTAAAGCACCCCACAGCAGGGAAAAAGGCAGGCAGATGTAGCCACCTACGTTGTAGCGGAAACGGGAGTAATCCCACAGCTTTTTCTTATAAACCTTTTCGAAGAACATGCCAGTGGAATATTCCAGCAGGGAAGCCAGTACAAAGCCACCCAGGAACAGGAAAAACGGGTCTTCCGTTAGTTCCGGCAGGAAAATCTCGAACAATATGGCACCAAAACCGTAGATCGGGCATAGGGGACCCGCTACGAATCCGCGGTTGACGAATTTCCGATGCTGCACCGCAGCAGCACATACCTCAATACACCATCCAATAAAGGAATAGAAGAAAAACAACCAGAACAGGCATAACCAGGTTATTGTCATAGGGGCACCTCTTTCGTCGAAGATTGTCGAATATTGTCTTGTTCCATCATATCACAACGGCATGATAGAAACCATGACTAAATTACAATGTTGGAAAAATGTACAAAATGGTGATAAAAACCGTTGGAAAAGTGTACGAAGCCATCGACATATTCTTCGGTAGGCTCTTAAGGTCTCGGAAATCTCGGCGATATGATTTATCTCCTCCCATTCATTGTCTGTCAGACCGTTCTGCTGCAGACTTTCCCAGGCAATGTCACAATTCTTGTCCTCGTGTAATTCCCCCATATTGTTGTAATAGGTCTTATCTCCGGTGACGGCATAAGGCTGTACGGCAGCGGTCAGCGTTTTGAAACCCAGACGGTATTGGTTCATATACATGGTAGCTTCCAGCTGTTGAGAATTGATCCGGCTCAGATATAAATTGGATTCCACGAACAGGATCATCATGACGATACTGATGATCAGTATCCGATAGGTAGACCTTGTTAAAAAATATAATAAAAAAGCGTAAAATTATTATGAGAACCACCGGTGATGGCTTGCACCCTATACAGGAAGATGGTACTATAAAACGTAAGAGGCATGATTCGGAAAAGAGAAGATAACGGTAAAAATAAAGATAAATAAAGATAAATAAAGATAAATAAAGAACCAGGGGTGGTTACATGAAAAAAAGAATAGTTGCCGTGACTTGTGTGCTGATGTTTTGTCTGGGGTTGATCGGATGTGGGACTGAACGAGCCGACAAAACGCAGCAACTGATCCGGGGTGCGGCACCGGGGTATAATGACGGTCTCATCCGGGTGGGGATGATCCAGACGGGAAAAGAGTCTGACTGGAGAGATGCCAATACCAATGATTATCTGAATACTTTCACCAAAGAAAGAGGCTACGATCTGATCTATATTGACGGCAATTCCAGTTCGGAGCGCCAGGTAAAAGCCATGTACGATCTGATCCAGCAGAAAGTAGATTATATTATCCTGCAGCCCATCGTGGAGACCGGATGGGAGAATGCCATACATGCCGCAAAGGAAGCTGGGATACCGGTCATCGTAGCGGACCGTAAAATAGCTGTGGATGAAACGGAATACGTGTCCTGGATTGGTTCGGATTTTGAAGAGGAAGGCCGGAAAGCTGTAACGTGGCTGGATCAGTATTTAACAGAGCAGGGACGGGAAAACGAGACAATCCACATTGTCCTGCTGGAAGGAACTGAAGGAGCTACCGCTGCCATCGGAAGAACGAACGGTATTTTACATGGAGTGGAGGAACATCCGAACTGGACTATCGTAGACAGGGGATGTGCCAATTTCACCCAGGGAGAAGGCCAGACCTATATGGAAAATCTGCTCAGCAAAGGAACGGTAAAGGATATTGATGTTATCATTTCGGAAAATGATAACATGATTTTTGGTGCCATGAAAGCACTGGACCGGAACGGCAAGAGCTATGGGCCTGAGGGAGACATCATTATGATCTCCTTTGACGCTTTGCACGAAAGCTTTGAAAATATGATGGCGGGGAAATTACATGCCACCGTGGAGTGTAATCCGCTGCTGGCATCCACTGTGGAGATGGTCATAGAAGAACTGGAAGCCGGCAGAGAGGTGGACAAGATCTATAACACTGAGGAAAACATCTATACCTATGAAAATGCAGCCGACTATATAGATCAGAGAAAGTATTGATTTCCGAGGATTACGAATGAAAAAATCATTAAAGTATAAAATCGTTCTGGCTATTGTTATCATCGTATGCATTATGGACGTGAGCTTCATATTTGTAAACTACGTCAATTATATGAATGTCAATCGGAATTACACAGATTCTCTGGCGCAGACTGTGGCGAATACCTGCAGCTTGGTGGTAGACGGAGACAGCGTAACGGGCTATCTGGACAACAGACGGAGAAATACGGCGTATTACGAGGTATGGAATAAACTCATTGACTATCGCAACACCAGTGAAAATGTATTGCAGATCAGCGTGGTCAATTTCAGGGATGGTGGAGGCTGTTATGTGTATGACACAGATTTGACAGAAAACGGAGCCTTTTTAGGAGATATCCGCCCCTACGATGAGGTACAGAATGCTATAAAAGACGAGTTGATCGCATGTGAGAAAATAGAACCGTTAGAGTATAACGGAAGAAGCGATTACTACATTCCGCTGAATTCCTCATACAATATTCCGGTGGCTTATATTATCGTAGGAATTTCCACAGAAAATGTCAGATGGGAGCAATTGACTTATTTAGGGTATATTACCATCATTGTTACATCGATTACGGTGCTTTTCGGAGTCTTTATGATCTGGTTTATGCAGCACAATGTACTGCGACCGTTAAATGCCATGTCCAAGGCGGCTTCCAGCTATTCTATTGACATTTTGAGGGATGGTAAGGAATCTCCCATCAGCCGGATGAACATCAGAACCGGAGATGAACTGGAACGACTGTGTGAATCCATGAAGAAAATGGAGCATGATATCATTGCGTCCAGTTCCCAGCTGGCTATTGCCGATTGGAACAGCAATCATGACAGCATGACGCAGCTCTACAACAAGAGACACTACAAAGAACAGTTAAAAGAACTGCAGAGTGACAGTACCATCGGTGTAATTTATTTCGACATTGACAATTTGAAACGCATGAATGATACCTTCGGACATGAAAAAGGTGATGCTGTGATCCTGAAAGCAGCGGAATTTATCCGGAGATATCTCACGGAGCAGGCAAGCGGATTCCGTATCGGTGGAGATGAATTTGTAATGCTGATCAGAGATTGTAAGGAAGAAAAAGTACAGGAACTGGTAAGTACCATGCGTGGAGATGAGAAAGGAAATTTATCGGATGTAACAGCAGAGTTTTACTGCCGTCTTGCAATCGGCGGAGCCTTTCGCAAGACAGCAGAAACTCTGGAAGAAACCATAAAACGGGCAGATGATGAAATGTACAAGAATAAACATTCCGTGAGAAAAGCCTGAAATTTTAGGCTTTATTGAATAGTCAGCCGGAAGACGGCATCGTTGCCCTTCAGCCGGATCCGGTACAGATCATGATCCCATGCCGTTTTCAGGCGTGCGTCCGTGATCGGTAAAGTTTCTATGGCAAGCAGATCAGCCCCTTCGAAGGAGGCAGATGCTTCTCCGATGGAGAGTTTACCGTCAGAAAGAATAACAGGTTTTTCATAAGTAATAAAATTAAGAATAACATCTTGTGCATTTGTATGGTCTTCCAATACGACAGTGTTGGAAGACTTTTTTAATGTCACCCTGCGGACATAGGTCAGATCCGGTACGGTGGACTGTGCGGCAGGATAGGCGGCAGCCAGTTCCATGGAAATAGACGGTTCGGCTCCGGTCAGAACTGTCATCACATTTTCCGCACGGTATTCCACACCGTCCTTCTGATCCGTACCGCAGATTGTAGGCAGGTTGTGATATCCCGACTGCATGGTCCAGATCTCGTAACGTCTGGGAGAGAAGGTCTTCCGGGTGTAGGTCTCCACACCGATATCCGCCAGAATGGGCAGTCCATTTTTGTATAAGGTGATGCTGCCGGTATCATTGTGGTTGTGGCTGTCGGCATTGTCTCCGGCTTTGACTGCCAGATCCAGAGTATCGGAATGCACGAGGAACAGCCCTACGCTGGGATAATAGACATCCCGGTGGGAAAGCGTTCCGGAAGTGTCCTGTTTCATCAATTCCTCATAATGAAATACGGTCTGCATACGATAGAACAGATTCCCACCGTTCACTTCATCTGTGACAAGCTGACCCTGTCCCGCCTGGAAATCTTTTGCGGCGAACAGGCAGAGATCCTCCTGCCCGGTGGCCTTGCCAAAGAGATATTCCCGTACTCCTGCGCGACCGGCGATGGGAGAGCAGTCAGCAAAATTAAAATAGTATTTATCATTCACATGCACGTTCAGAATATAGGATGCAATATTTTTCACCTTATCCCACCGGAACAGAGTGTCGAAATGACCGTCGGTAACCGTGTTCAGCACAGTCATGGCACCGTATAGACATAGTCCCGCATGGCGATAATATTGGGCACCCTCCTCGCAACAGCCGTCATTGCCGTAATCCTTGAGAAAATAATCACAGCTTTCAGCGGCCTTATGCAGAATCGCCTGCAATGTGACAACTGTGTCAGACGTATTCTCCGGCAGGAACAACGGAGCATTTCCGCAGAATGTGCGCACCGGAGAGGACAACCGAGAGGACATTTCCACACTCCAGGGCATCAGGAACGTGGTCAGCAGTACATTCTGTGTACACCATACGGTCCAGTTGCACATAGGCTCATCGTCATGTCCCATCCACCAGAAATGTGCGGTCAGGTAGGGCAGCAGGATCCGTCGCTTCAGATTGTCCTCGATGCAGGTCAGGATAAAAGGGCTGACAGCGTTGAATTCTTCTTCCAGCAGATAAGCCGCACAGGCCAGCAGTGCACCGGTCTCGCAGGCGAACAGATCCATGACGGGCCTGGTCACATCCGGCAGGATCAACTGCGGGGTATCGCGGATATAGGAGTTATGCGCGGGAAGCTGCCAGGCAGTCTCTTCACAGATGGAATAGATACCATTGAGAATATCGTCCAGAAAACGTCCCTGATGTTCCACACATTCGGCCTGGATCAGATCATTCAGGGCATTGCGTTTGGCGAAATAGAGGGCTTCAAAAGCAGCCCGGTCACCGTCTCTTTTAAAACGCATATAATCCGTGGTACGGATCACCGGAAAAGAGTAATTCAGTTTTTCCTCACCTGCCTGAATGAGTTTTTCTTTTAATGACTCAGGGAGAGTCTCATAGGATGTCTGCATAGAAGCTTTCGGAAAAGGCCGGAAAGACTGAAAAGTACCATGAAAAGTTTCGGCTGTTTCCAAAAAGCGTTTTTCTATATTATGATTGGCATAAGCTGTTTTATTGTTCTGATTGTTCATCGTTATGCTCCGTTATGAATGTTGTCTGTGTTACAGAAAGATAGGTTATAGTTAATAATAGTCTATTTTCGGACACATTATGATTTGATAAAGTGTCGGACATGTGAATTACCTCTTATTGTTAATATGTTAATTAAATTTCCCATTCACATATTCCGTGGGGGAGACACCCTCCACCCGTTTAAATACCTTGCTGAAATAGAAGGCACTCTCGAAGCCCAGAGCCTCTGCGGCCTCGTAGACCTTCATATTTTCTTCTTCCAGCAGCCGTTTGGCTTCCGTGATCTTGCAGATGTTGATATATTCACTGAAGCCAGTATCGTTGTATTTGCTGAACAGCTGGCTTAAGTAATTCGGGCTGATGCCAAAGACCGCGGCCACCTCATTCAGGGACAACCGCTCGCTAACGTGTTCATTAATATATTTCCGAACATTAGTTACGATGTGGTTTTTATAATCCTTTCGACGGGATTGGAACAATTCGCACAGTTGTCCGCAGAAGAATTGCAGCCACTGGATCACGTGATCCACATTGGACTGCTTATAGAGGGAACGGTAGCCATCCGGATCTTCCGCAAAAAAGCCGGACACAATAGATTCCCCGTCCTGTAAAAGCGAAATCGACAGATAGAGAATATTGCTGGCAGCGTCCAGAGCCTGCACATAGTGCCCCGGGTGATCCCGGAACAGATCGCAGATCGACTGAATCGTGTTATGTAAAATATCAGGATCATATTCTTCAAAAGCTCTGGTGAGATCATTCTTAAACAGGCTGATATTGAAGGAATTCTTAGCCTTTTCCTGTGAATGACCGGTATCAAATGCTACTATCGCGTCATGGGATTCCGTATTTTGAAAAATCTGTCTCGCGTACTGGTAGGAATCACAGATGGTACCAGGCGTCTGAACCGGGATGCCGATGCCGCAGCGTAGCGACACATTATAGTAGTTTTGCAGAGTTCCACTGATATTGTGCAGAATCTCCGTCAGATTTTCTACATAATCATCGGTACCTACGGCATCCGCAAAGCAGAAAATCAGTGCAAAATGGCGCAGATCCAGGGATAATGCATACAGCGGCAGATATTTACCGCCCAGTTCCCGGATCATCTGCAGTGAACTGGTAAACAGAGGCATCTGCTTTTCGGCAGACATCTGATCGGCCTGAGGGCTGATGATCTCTCCGTAACAGCACACATAAGCGACGTAATCGAAATTCAGATTCAGATCTCTGCTCTGCAGACGGAACTGTTCTTCGGACTCGAACAGGTCATGAAGGAGACTGATCAGGAACTTGTCATAAAAGGGATGAATATTTACGGCGGACATCTGCTTTTTCCGGGAACGGGAGATCTGTGTGAGTACCCGGTCTATGGCATTTTTCAATACTTCCGGTGTCAGCTCCAGCTTCACCAGATAATCGGATACCTGATAGGACAGAGCATCTCTGGCCATCTGGAAATCCTCATAGCTGGTAAGGATGATAAAGTACGGACAGTTTTCACCATAGCGTTCCCTACATACTTTTGCGAGATCCAGACCGCTCATTACGGGCATTTTGATATCCGTGATCACAATCTCAGGAGATTTTTCCTCGATGATCCTGAGAGCTGCCTGACCGTTCATGGCAGTGCCGCAGATCTCGATATTTAATTCATTCCAGTTCAGCATGGAGCGGATACCCGCCTGAACCAAAGGCTCATCATCTACGATTAAAAGCTGATACATAGTAACTCCGTTCTGGACAGATGTCTGTCCGGATTAAGTGTTTTCAGATGAAATAGTTTCGGATGAAACAGTTTCATTGTTATGCAGAGGAATATTCGGTATGTGTATGGACATCGTCGTATATTCCCCTTCTTTGCTTTCTATGGTAATGCCATATTCTGCACCAAATTGGTATTGTAAGCGTTTATGCACATTGCTGACACCGATTTCCCGGAAGAAATCCGCAGAACTGTCGTCGTTGGAGCGTAATACCTGTGCAGCTTTATCCGCTGTCATGCCTACACCGTCATCTGTGACATCAATACGGATCTTTTCGGTGTTGTCCGATGTCTCATAGCCGACATGTATCCGGATGTGTCCGGCACAGCCCTTCGGTTCGATACCGTGGAAAATTGCATTTTCCACCAGAGGCTGCAATGTAAACTTGATAATCTCACTGTTGTACAGAGATTCATTATCCACCTGAATGTCCATGGTAATGGTGCCGCCGTAGCGGTAGCTCTGAATGGTGAAATAGTTCTCCAACAGAGATAATTCTTCCCGGATATCGATCAACAGGCTGGTGCCTTTGGAAATACTTTTTAACAGACGGGACAGGGAGGTGGTCATCTCGGAGATACCGGTTGCCCCCTGTATGGTTGCCATCCATTTGATAGAGTTCAGTGTATTATACAGGAAATGAGGATTGATCTGGCTTTGTAGCATCTTGTATTCCAGATCCTGTTTCTGTTTCTCATCTTCCAGTCGTTTCTCCATAAGTTCCGATACATTTTCCGACAGATCATTGATTCCCCGTCCGATATCCCCCAGTTCGTGATCCCATTCCACGCTGGGATCTCTGGAGAAGTCTCCGCCGGCGATGCGTACCATCCGTGTCTGCAGCCTGGATACAGGTACCGTGATCATACGATTCATCAACAGCATCAGAACGACACCGATAGACAAAATGCCGATCAGGATGCAGGCAAGGATTCCCATGAACAAAACCGCCTGATTGGTCCGCTCCGCATGTGAAATACTCTGACTTAAGTAGCAGTCCGGCATATTTAACGGAGTGGTGACCAGAATCTGTTCTCCCATGGTAGCACTGTGGATTTTGGAAATCTGTGTGGTGCCCGTGAGAGAATATGTGCTCAGGTCATCAAGAATACTATATTCGGGCGTAAATTCCTGCAAGCCTCCGTTTTCATAAATATAGGTATGTCCTGCAATGGACAGATAGAGAAAGCTGTCTGACGGACAACTGTAATCTTTCAAAGGTATGGTGAACAGATCTGCGGATATTTCGATGAACAGATATCCTGCCTGCCTGTTATTGTATTGGTAGGTAATGGGACGGATCACAGGTAATACTTTACGTCCCGCACGGTGAAAAGGATCGGATACAATACCGGGCGAAAAATCATAATCATCGGCAGTCAGTAATTCTTCATAATAAGGAAGCTCCGGAATCAGCGTTGCAAGATCTGCGGTAGAAGAGTACGTTGCGGTTACCACCTGCAGATAATGCTCCTGTGAGACAATGGCAATTCTGGGCATATAATTATAAGAAGAATTCCGGCTGCATTCCTCGTAGAAGGAATCATAAGTGGATACGGACAGGACAGAGCCGGGATTGGGGTTATGTTCAATATAATTGGCAATATTGGAATCTGTCTGGCAATATCTGACCAACCGGTAGACTTCATCCATACTGTTGTCCATAGACTCCGACAACAGGCGCAGGCTGGTCTCCGTGGACTGGATCAGGGTGTTCTGCAGATAGTGCCGGAATATGTAATAACTGAACAGGCTGATCAACAGACACATTCCCAAAATGGCGCTCAGAGTGAAGAGCAATATGCGATTTCGTATGCTTTTTGAGTGATAAACAGTCTTTTTCATGCTTTCAGTATAACATAACGAAAGAAAAACGGTAGTTGAAAAAACAAGATGCTAAAAAAAGTGCATATTAAAATAAAATATTACATCTTCCGAAAGCACTTTTAGAAAAAAGATAAAAAAATTATAAAAGAATGTGAATTATATTATAAATTTTTCCATGTTACGGAAAGATCTTTTTCGTTATACTTTAGTTACAGTCAAGGAACCGATAACAACGGATTCGTAACAGACGTAACATAGTATCAAATTAACAGGAGGGTTTACATGAAAAAGAAAGTATTAAGTTTAGTACTGACAGCAGCAATGATGACTACCATGCTTGCAGGCTGCGGCAGCTCCGATAACGGCAGCACAGCAGCTTCCACCGGTGAGGCACCCGCAGCAGCAACCACTGAGGCTGCAGCAGCTTCCACCGAAGCAGCACCTGCAGAAGAAGTTACCTTAAAGTGGGCTATCTGGGATCAGGAGACCACACAGTACTGGGGTGACATTAAGGACGCGTATGAAGCATCTCATCCCGGTGTAACTATTGAGATGGTAGATCTTGGTTCTACCGATTACATGACCGTTCTGGCAACTGAGCTTTCCGGCAGCGGATCCGATTTCGATGTAGTAACCGTCAAGGATGTACCCGGATATGCAACGCTGGTACAGAAGGGATCTATTCTTTCCCTGGATGATTACATCTCCAAAGATGGCGTGGATTTAAGCAAATACGCAGGTGTTACCGATCAGGTAACTGTAGACGGAAGCCTGTATGAGCTGCCTTTCAGAAATGACTTCTGGGTATTGTTCTATAACAAGGATCTGTTTGATGCCAAGGGTGTTGCTTATCCTACCAACGATATGACCTTTGATGAGTACGATGCTCTGGCAAGAGAGATGACCGATACCACCTTCGGCTCTCAGGTATACGGTGCTCATTATCACACATGGAGAAGTGCAGTTCAGCTGTTCGGTGTTCTGGATGGTAAGCATACTATTTTGGATGGAAACTATGATTTCTTCAAACCTTACTATGAGATGGTTCTGAATCAGGAAGCTGACGGTGTATGCAGAAAGTACACGGATCTGAAGACCGAAGGTTTACATTATTCCGCAGCATTCTCCGGTGGAGACGTAGCAATGATGAACATGGGCTCCTGGTTCATCGCAACCATGATGTCCAACCTGAAGTCCGGCGAATATGATTCCAGCCTGTGCGGTAACTGGGGTATCGTTAAGTATCCCCATGCAGAAGGCGTAGAGCCCGGTTCTACTCTGGGTACCATCACCGGTCTGGCTGTAACCACTGCAAGTGATACTCCCGATGCGTCCTGGGATTTCGTTAAATGGGTAAGCGGTGAAGAAGGCGCAGCAGTTATGGCTTCCAGTGGTAACTTCCCTGCAATGATGACTGATGAAGTAGTAGACATGATCTCCGGTCTGGAAGGATTCCCCACCGATGAAGCCAGCAAGGAGGCTCTGACTGTATCCAACCTGTATCTGGAAGTTCCTTACGCTCCCAATGTATCTGAGATCAACTCCGCTCTGGATTCCTATCATGGAAGTATCATGACCGGTGAGATGAGCATTGATGATGGTATTGCTGCAATGAATAAAGCGGTAGCTGACCTTCAGGCTCAGTAATGAAGATCTTCTCTATAAAAGTATTGAATGTTTGTTGAATGTTGAATAAGACTTAAGGGGTCGTACCTACGGCCCCTTTCTTATCAGAAAAAGACGCAAAAGATGACACAAAAAGCGTTTGAAAGGAGAATTGTTATGCGGAAATTAAGCCGTCAAACCAAAAGAGATCTGGTGGCCTACTCCTTTATTGCACCTAACTTTATCGGTTTCTGCGTATTTACTTTGATCCCCATTATTTTTGCCTTTGCCCTTGCTTTCATGAAGTGGGACGGGAGTAACCCGATCCAGTGGGCAGGCATCAGTAATTTTACAAGACTGTGGAAAGATACTTTCTTTATCGCAGCATTTAAAAACACCATTATTTATTGTATCGGTACCGTGCCTCTGACCATGATCGCATCTCTGGCACTGGCCATCGTGTTAAATCAGAAAGTAATAGGAAGAGGTATTTTCAGAACCCTTTCCTTTTTCCCATATGTAGCTTCTCTGGTAGCAATCACCGCAGTATGGAAAATGCTGTTCCACCCCTCGAAAGGACCTGTGAACAACATTCTGCTGAATGTTTTCAATGTACCGCAGGATCAGCTTCCCCAGTGGTTCACCGGCGGACTGGTACTGTTCTCCATGATTCTGTTCAGTGTATGGAAATATATGGGTTATTATATGGTAATCTACCTGGCAGGCTTACAGGGAATCTCCGCTGAACTGTATGAGGCAGCCAGTCTGGACGGTGCAAATACCTGGCAGAAATTCCGTTATGTGACCTGGCCGCAGTTGTCTTCCACGACCTTCTTCGTAGTAGTCATGCTGACCATCAACTGCTTCAAGGTGTACGATATCGCCATCATGCTGGCAGGCGGTGGAAGCGGCGAGCTGACCACATCCGCAACCGTTCTTGTATACTACATCTATCAGAAAGCATTTATTGACTGGGATCTGGGCTACTCCAGCTCTGTAGCAATGGTACTGTTCCTGATGGTACTGTTCGTAA
Source organism: Clostridium sp. AF34-10BH (assembly GCF_003478095.1). Classification (NCBI taxonomy): domain Bacteria; kingdom Bacillati; phylum Bacillota; class Clostridia; order Eubacteriales; family Clostridiaceae; genus Clostridium; species Clostridium sp. AF34-10BH. The sequence continues at coordinate 13,939 of NZ_QUEC01000032.1, read as the reverse complement.
CGATCATTCAGTTCCGCGGTCAGGCAAAGAGGGAGAAAGCATAATGGCAATCTTAGCTTTGAAGGTTCTCGATAAGGACAGCAACACCATCTGCGTCAGCAGCGGTGAGGATTTTGTGGATCTGGTCTGCACCCATACCTATGAAGAGGGTGACCGGATCGTGCTGGAGACCGATGAGAAAAATATACATGTACATTTACAGGTGGATGATGCTCTTGGGGATGCTTTCGTATACATAACCGACAATGTATCCTATTATGTTCCCTTCGGGGAGAAAAGGATCAGCATGTCCCCTAAGGTATTTTCCGGAAATAAACATTATCTCTATGCGGAAGTCGCAAGAGAAGATGAGATCACAGCCTATAGAAACCTGGCACTGAATCCTGCGGATCAGCATATGGATGTTCCCTGTTATCCGCATGCGACAGCCAATGTGGAGACCAGAGGCGAGAGTGTATTCGCAGCGAAAAACGCCATTGACGGTGTCCGGGCGAACCGCTCCCACGGAGAATGGCCCTACGAATCCTGGGGAATCAACATGCAGGATGATGCAACTATGAAGCTGGACTTCGGCAGACCGGTACTGGCAGACAGGATCGTGTTGTACACCAGATCCGATTTCCCGCATGACAACTGGTGGCAGCAGGTAACAATCCGGTTTTCCGATGGCAGTGAACAGGAATTTCCCTTAGAGAAGAGCAGCAGGGCACATGTACTGCCAATCCCCGAGAAGGAGATCACCTGGCTGGAGCTTTGCAACCTGATCAAAGCAGAAGATCCATCCCCCTTCCCGGCACTGAGTCAGATTGAAGTGTACGGCAGGGTAAAACGTTAGGAGGCGCACAGATTATGAAATCAGCACATAAAAAAGCCGTTTTTGGCAAAGTGATCGTATATGCGATTCTAATTCTGATCGCAGTGGTCATGATCATTCCTTTCCTGTGGATGCTTTCCGCATCCATCAAGAGTGACAGAGAAGTATTTCAGATGAATCCTTTTGTATGGATCCCTGCGAACCCCAGGTGGGACAATTACGTGAAGATCTGGACGAAGATTCCCTTTGGCAGATTCGTGGGAAATACGGTATACTTGACATTGATCGTTACTTTCTTACAGTTACTGACCAGTAGTTTTGCAGCATACTCTTTTGCAAAACTGGACTTCCGTCATAAGAACGGACTGTTCCTGGCATACATCGCAACCATCGCAATGCCCTGGCAGGTATATATGGTACCTCAGTTTATCATGATGAGAAGAATGGGACTGAACGATAAGCTGCTGGCTATGATCTGCCTGCAGGCATTCTCCGCTTTCGGTGTATTCATGATGAAGCAGTTCTATGAAGGCATTCCCGATGATCTGTGTGAAGCCGCCAGAATCGATGGCATGAGCGAGTATAGAATCTATGCCAGCATTATGCTGCCGCTGTCGAAACCGGCATTGTCCACATTGACGATCTTCACCTTCGTGGCAACCTGGAATGACTATCTGGGACCCCTGATCTACTTAAAGAGCCAGGAGAAGAAGACCATTCAGCTGGGACTGAAAATGTTTATCAGCCAGTATTCTTCCGATTACGGTCTGATCATGGCAGGATCGGTATTGTCACTGATCCCGGTGCTGATCGTATTCCTGGTATTGCAGAAATACTTCGTAGAAGGTGTTGCTTCTACGGGACTGAAGGGATAACGGATAACAATGTATTTTCACAAGCCTGTGCCGGTTCCATGTCACAGGCTTGTATAATAAAAATGAATATTCAGAACCATGCAGGCATGTTATTCCGTAAAGCCTCGCTGAGGCGGTTTTGCGAATGTGCGGGGTGGGGCTGAATAGTAAGGTAAAGGATAAGACTATGATAACATTTGACGAAAAGAAATATCCGCAGATCACAGATGCGGAGATCAAAGACGCTCTGCAGTTTTCCACGGAGCAGGTGATCCGGGATCTGCCGGAATTTACCGATCAGTTCCAGAATGCCTACAGTGAGAACGGTTTCTACCAGCCCATTCCGAACAATTACTGGACCTGTGGGTTCTGGACCGGAGAGATCTGGCTGGCCTATGAATATTCACAGGACGAACGCCTGAAAAAAGCAGGTGAGGTGCAGGTGAAGAGCTTTTTGGACCGTATTGACAATAAGATCGAAGTAGATCATCACGATATGGGATTTCTGTATTCTCCTTCCTGCGTGGCAGCTTATAAGCTGATCGGAAGCAAGGAAGGCAGGGAAGCAGCTATCAAAGCAGCAGATCAGCTGATCACCAGATATCATCCCGTAGGCGAGTTCATTCAGGCCTGGGGCCCCATGGATGCTCCGGAGAATTACCGTCTGATCATTGACTGCCTGCTGAATCTGCCACTGCTGTATTGGGCATCCGACGAGACTGGGGATCCCAAGTATCGTGATATTGCTGAGAAGCACATCCATACAGCAGTAGCAAATGTGATCCGTGAGGATTATTCTACCTGGCATACCTTCTTCTTCGATATGAAGACAGGTGCGCCGGATCATGGTGCCACCTGTCAGGGATACCGTGACGGTTCCGCCTGGGCGAGAGGTCAGGCCTGGGGTGTCTACGGTATGGCACTGGCTTACCGTTATACCGGAAGAAAAGAATATATCGACCTGTTCCGCCATGTAACGGAATATTTCCTGGAACATCTGCCCAAGGATCTGGTACCGTACTGGGATCTGGAATTCACCGACGGGGATGACCAGCCGAGAGATTCCTCCTCTGCATCCATTGCAGCCTGCGGTATGCTGGAGATGGCGAAATACCTGGAGCCGGAAGAAGCAGAGCATTACATTACACTGGCAAAACAGATCATGCGGTCTGTCTATGTGGGCTATGCCGTAAAGGATCCGAAGGAATCCAACGGACTGGTGCTGCACAGCACTTACTCAAATCATTCTCCTTACAATACCTGTAATCATTACGGCGTGGATGAGTGCAATTCCTGGGGAGACTACTTCTACATGGAGGCACTGACCCGGTTATTGAAGGATTGGAGAGAGTACTGGTAGATTATATTAAATTGATATCATACGAAGCCCATACAGATACGCATGCCTTGATGTAAGGTCTCCGAGTGTGGATTTTCTAAAGAAAAGTGGCTTAGTTTTTCTCATTATGACGGGCCCGCCTACAGTCGACATCCATGTCGACGATCGGCTGACGCGAACATCGTGTTCGCTTTCGCCCTGTTGCCAGACCACTTTTCAAGAAAATCTCACACTCTACGACAAACATCTTCGGCATGGCATCCTGTCTGGGCTTCTGTAAGAAGTATTTCTAATATAGGAATATAGTTACTACGTTTGTTATTTTGGAGGGACTAACTGCATGAACTTACATAGCAAAAAAGATTTTCAGGACTGTATGTTATCGATATTAAATCCGTTAAAGCCTTATTACAGTGAGGAAAAGGCGAGACTGACCCTGGGCGTTACCATGGCACATTATGACATCGGTGCCACATGGATGGAAGCCTTTTCCCGCCCCTTATGGGGATTGGTGCCCTTTTGGGCAGGTGGGGGAAAAGAGCCGGAATTTGAAGAGATCTACCGCAAGGGTCTCACCGCAGGAACCGATGAGAAGAACCCGGAATATTGGGGAGAATGTACTTCCTTTGACCAGAGATTCGTGGAGATGGCAGCTATTTCCTATGGCATCATGTTTGCCCCTGAAGTGGTATGGGATCCTCTCACGGAGGAACAGAAAGAGAACCTCTGTAACTACTTAAACAAGATCAACGAACATCCCTTGCCGGTGTGCAACTGGATCCTGTTCGCCGTACTGGTGAACATTGCAATGAAAAAGGTGGGACGCCGGTATAGCCCCGAGATGCTGGAAGAATATCTGGAAGGGCTGGAGACCTTCTATCTGGGTGAAGGCTGGTATCAGGACGGAGATTCCGGACAGAAGGATTACTATATTTCTTTTGCTATTCATTTTTACAGCCTGATCTATGCCGTAATTATGGAAAAAGATGATCCGGAACGGGCAAAAAAATACAAGGCGAGAGCCATGGAGTTCGCAAAGCAGTTCATTTACTGGTTCGATGAAGAGGGCGAGGCCATTCCTTTCGGCAGATCCCTGACCTATCGTTTTTCACAGGTAAGCTTTTTCAGTGTCTGCCTGCTGGCAGGACTGGAGCCGTTCCCGGTTCCCGTGATGAAGGGACTGATAGCAAGACATTTGCAAAACTGGCTGAAACGGCCGATTTTCGACAGAGATCATGTACTGACGATAGGATACGGTTATCCGAATCTGACCATGGCAGAGCGGTACAATGCGCCCGGATCTCCTTACTGGGGTATGAAGGTATTTGCCTTTTTATTGCTTCCCGACGATCATCCCTTCTGGAGTGCAGAGGAAGCACCGTTGCCGAAACTGTCGTCTGCTTGTCCCCAGAAATACGCCGATTTGTTTGTCTACCATTACGGCAATCATACGACGGCATTTGCCCCGGGTGTCTACAGCCCCAATGGACACGGACAGATCGTGGCAAAATACGGAAAATTCGCCTACGATACCCGATTCAGTATCAGTGTGGCAAAGTCCGAATATGAGCTGCATGAAAATGCACCGGATAATATGCTGGCTTTCTGGATCAATGGGTATGTCTACGTGCGCCGGATCTGTGAGGCATCAAAGATCACGGACACAGGGGTATGGTCAAAGTGGAGTCCCTATCCGGGCATCACAGTAGAGACGACGATCACTCCGGATGCAGGCGGACATACCAGAGTACATAAGATCACAAGTGAGATCGAGTGCGTGGCATATGATTGTGGATTTGCTGTCAGCAGAGGTGATTTTGAAGAGGTCGGCTTTGCGGAAAAGGTGGACGGTATGTCCGCCCAGGCCAGCAACGAATTCTGCAGTTGTACTGTCAGTGCGGTATTGGATGAAAATACACAGGTTAACGAAGTGGCAGACAAGCCGCCCGTAGGCTACATGATCACCGTAGATCCCAACACTAACCTGCTCTACACCAAGACCAAGATCCCGGCAGTGAAATACCATATCAGCAAAGGGGAACAGGAAATAGTGACCAGAGTGGATGCGGAAGTAATCTGAATATATAGAAATTGCAGTGGAGTTTTGCTATTTGCAGGCTCCATTGTTTTTATATGAAATAAAAGTATTATGTATACTGTAAATTGTTGAAACATAAATATTAAAAAAGTATATAGTTGCATAATTTTTTACATTATATGTAAACACTTACAAAAATAATCATAAAAATCATAGAGAAAAAAGGAAGTAAAAAGTAATTTATTGCATTTTGTACAATCTGTCTTATTTTTTATAATAAAGATGTATTGTTGTAAATAATTATGGGAGGATTGTATGAAGCAAAAAACATGTAAAGTAGCGAAAACAGTATTGACTCTGTTGCTTTGTGCAGGTCTGACGGCAGGTTCGGTGCCGATAGATGCATTGGCAGCGGATGTACAGTCAGAACAGCCTGTTGGGGGCACAGAGACTGATACAGAAGCCGGAACAGAAGGCAATACGCAATCCACAGGTTCTGTATCTGATGGAAACGTAGTTATAAAGGAGAGAGAAGAAACAGGAACGGAGTGTGGTGCCCCACAGGCGGATTCCGTATCAGAAGGAGACGGAATCGCATTAATAAGCCTGGAAGCTTCCAATACACATATTGCAACTTATACAGGAAAAATTCCGGAAGGAATCACATGGGATGCAGATGTGACGGTAGATACTTTCAGCGAGTCGTACAGCGCGGTTACGGCAAAGGCGGCGGATGGAACCAGCTATACGGTTGATGTTGTACCGGAAGGAATTGTATATTTTATCGATAATGTAACAAAAGATTTTTCGGAAACTACAACAGAGCCTTATGAAGCAGTAAAGACATTAGCAGGTGACCAGCTGATCAATACCGTCTATGATCAGCAAAAGACGGCGGATACTGCATGGGGTCTGGTAGATACGGATGCGCAAACCAAAGGATATAAGAATACGACTACTGATAAAACAGCCACCGGTATTTATGGAAAAAATAATGCCATTGGAGAAACGTTGTCTTATGATCTGTATCTGGAGGCAGGCACCTATACTATTACTTCAGGACATAGAGAATGGTGGGACAAAACCCGTCCTATGGATGTGCTGTTAAAAACAGACGCAGGAGAAACAACCATTGGAAGTGTATCTGTTAGCAAAAGTGTAAAAACAGCACAATTTTCTTATACTTTTACGCTGGATACTGCCCAGACGGTTACTTATACCTTAAAGAGTACGGCAAAGCAGGCTCCTGTTTTAAGCTGGCTTGGAGTATCAAAATATATCACAAAGGAATCGGAATATTTTGGACAGGCTCTGGAAGACAATAATCAGCTCACTGTTCTTTCTGATGCTTCCTTAGAAGCAGACAGCGGCACAGGAAAGCAGCTTTCTGTGACAGGTGGCTGGACTAGTGGTGGTATCTCTAAGGCAGGCGCAACCATAAAAAATGCACCTGATTTTTTCCAGAGAAAGCAGTTTACATATAATCTCAATTTAAAATACAATTACATACAAGAAGAAACGGGGAGCCGTGCTGCTGTTTTTCTTGGTAATTCCGATTCCACTGCTTTCCGTGTAATTCCGGCAAAGTCCCAGAATCAGTCTGTGCTGAGAGTGGGTACCAATGCAGGAGCAAAGGATTATCCTCTGACAACGGCTCTTACTGCAGGGGACTGGCATGCGCTTTCTATTGTGTATACCGAGGATGAACAGCAAGGCTATGTGGCATTATACTGTGACGGAGCAAAGGTACTGAATGCCACTGGAATAGGGTTTAAATTAAGTAATACTACCAATCTGGCTGCCGGAATCGGTGCAGCTTATGGAACCAACTATTTGTGCAACGGTACTTATGACAATATTGTTGTCAAGGCAGCAGCTGCAACAGAGGAAGAAGCCATTACGGAAACACAGGCAAGACTGGATGCCATCAAAGGCGCTGTCCAGACAGACGGAAACATAGTGATATCAGGTGCAGATGTTGATAAGGCAGCAGCTAATATCAATGGTCTGACTTATAAGGGCTTTGGCATGTTAAATGGTAACAGTACCAGTAACCTGCTTCTGGATTACAAGGCAGAGCATCCTGATCAATACTGGGACATGATGCAGTATCTTTTCGGTGGAGAATATCCTTTGTTTACCCATATCAAGATGGAAATGGGAAATGACGGAAATAATTCTACCGGAGCAGAAGCCTGTACCATGCGTTATGAGAACGAAGAAGCGGATGCTTCCCGCTCTCCGGGATTTGTCATGGCAGCTGATGCGAAGAAGATCAACCCGAATGTCAAGATCAGTATTTTGCGTTGGGAGATGCCGGCATGGGTTGCTTCCAAATGGAGCAGTGACCGTACCGGTGCAGGATATGAAGCAGTTTATAAATGGTACAAGGAGACCATTTTTGATGCCTATGAAAAATATGGTTATGTCGTAGATTTCGTAGATCCTGATAAGAACGAGACAACAGACCCTAATGAGGACTTTATCAAATGGTTTTCCAACCGGGTAAAAAAAGAAACAGATTTCCCGGACTATATGGATCAGGCAGCGATTGACGCTTATCACAATATCAGAATTATTGCTTCTGACGAGAATAAGACCCTGCAAATCGTACCTTCCATGAGAAGCGACAATGATCTCTACAATGCAGTAGATATCATTGGTTTCCATTATCGTACCAGTGCCACGGAGGATTACATCAAAATGGCGGATGTGGACGACAAGGAGGTATGGTACAGCGAGGGTTGTGCAACCTTTGGTTATACAGAGTTACAGGAAAACAAGACGAGTGAATACGGTGGTGGAACGATCGGAGGATATCAGAGTCCGTTGGCTCTGGCAGACAGCTTTATCAATGCGTTTACCGGATCTCGCAGAACCCACTATATTTTCCAGCCGGCTATCGGTTCCTTCTATGAAGGCATCCAGTATGGCCATAAAGAGCTGTTAAGTGCCAGAGATCCCTGGAGCGGTTATATCCATTATGATCCGGCATTGTACATGATTGCACATTTCTCTCAGTTTGCAGTCACCGGATGGGAGGATACCGACCCTTCCCAGAATGAAATCTGGCGTGTTATCACCGGTGCAACCTCCGGATCCTTCGGCTCCAGTGACAATGAGCATCAGACAGCAGGGATGGATGGGAAAGCCAGCTATATGACACTGGTATCTCCGGATAAAAAAGACTTTTCTGTAATTTTTGTAAATAACACAAGAAATCAAAAAACCTTTAAGATTACTGCAAAGGATATGGCAGTAGCCTCCGATGCAACCTTAAAAATATGGACAACCACAACAGATAGCTATTTACAAAAGAGTGATACAGATGCAGAACAGCAGAACGGTTGCTGGTATGTAACAGTTCCGGCTTATGGGATGGTAACAGCAACTACACTGAATACGACACCTGCAAGAACACCGGAACAAGAAATCCATAACGAGGACAGAACGGTTTTGGATACTGACAGTACCGGACGCAATCAGAATACAACGGATAATGTACTTTATGCGGATGATTTCGAGTATACAGAAGAACCGGAAATGGAACAGTATAATGCTAAAACCGGGAAAACCACCAGTGTAGATTATCTGACGGCAAGAGGCAATGAGCCACGTTATATGTTGGATACGCATGGCGCTTACATTGTAGAGAACGGCAGATTAAAATCGGAACTGACGACCAGTGTGGGACAGTGGAACGGTGGAGAGCCTTCGACGATCGTCGGTGATTTCCGATGGATGGATTATGTGACAAAAATTGATGTCCAGATTCCGGAGACATCTGCATCGACCTATGCGAGACTGGGTATCCGCACCCAGACAGGCATGAACTGGAACCAGAGCGGCTATACGCTGGAGATTAACGGTGCCGGATCTTGGAAACTGTACCGCGTAGGCAGTGCTGTAGCAAATGGAACGGTAACAGCCACAACAGATGGCAAATATGAATTAAAGCTGGCAGCCCTTGGCGACATGATTACCGCGTTTATCAACGGAGAACAGGTCACAAGCTATCAGGACGCATCTCCGATGCTGTCCGGTCGCGTCAAGATCAGCAACAACTGGCATCAGGTATATTATGATAACCTTCTCATTGAGAAGATTGCAGGAGGATGTGCTTATGCGTTGTCTATGGTGGATGGACAGGATGACAGCGTAAGCTATGAGGGAAGTTGGACAATCGACAATCCCGGAAGCGGCAGTGCGGACAACTGGTATCGTACCTTGTCTGTATCAGGCGGAAGCGGTGCAACAGTGAGTTTCCCTATCCATGGTGCGGGATTTGCAATTATTGGACCTAACAACGCCGGGACGAAGCTGGATGTCTATGTAGATAACAACCTTGTAGCGGAGAATGTTTCGACCACAGCAGCTGCAAGTCGTTATGAGTCTTACAGCTATAGTGGTCTGAGCCTTGCAGATCATAATATCAAAGTAGTAGTAAAGAGTGGTACCCTGAAAATAGATGCACTGTATGCGTTGGGTGAGACAACCCAGATCGGTGATGATGTGCTTGTCAGCGTAGAAACAAAATTTCCTGCAGCTTATGCAGTTGAGCAGAATCAGACCCTCAAGAATTTGCCGGCTACGGTAGAAGTAAAAACAGGAAATGGAACTGTAGTGACAAAGCCTATCGTATGGAGCAATAATACGGCGGAACATTTCTCGGAAGCTTATGCGACGACCAGTGTCACCGGTGTGGTGCAGGATGGTGTCAACAGCTTCGGAGCAAGTCTCGGAGTGACGATTCCGGTAGAAGTGGTGCCGGAGAATACGGTATATTTTATTGATATGGTAAAGGGAACTCCGGATGCAGATGCAAAAACGGAAGCCTTTGCAGCAGTGAAGGAACTCAGAGGAAGTGCGCTGTTGAACCAGACTGCGGATCAGTTAAAGACCTCCGGCAATAGCTGGGGGCTGGTGGATACTGACGCGGGAACCAAGAGTTACACCGATACTACAGATAAGACAGCAACCGGTATTTACGGGAACAATAACAAATCAGGCGAAACTCTGACCTACGCGCTGACTTTAGATCCCGGTGAATACACCATTACCTCTGCACACAGAGAGTGGTGGGGAATGACCAGACCGATGAACCTGACAGTAACAGTGGATAATATTACACTGGATGCCGGAACGATTCAGGTAGACGGCAGCAATCCGAATGCTGTAAATACTTATTCTTTTGACGTAAGAACCAAACAGACCGTAACCTATACGATCACTGCAACCGGAACACAGGCTCCTGTCATCAGCTGGCTCGTTGTCAGCCGGACCGGAGATGCCGAGGAAATTCAGCCGAATGACAGTATTCCCGGTACATCAGGCAGTGTCATCCGTGATACGAACGGAAAGGCGATGCAGGCACACGGCGGTTCCGCAGCAGCCATGAAAGAAGGAACCGGAGAGGGATGCGTCAATATTGACCTCGATGGTGACGGACAGATCACAGAGGGTAAGACCGTATATCTGTGGTATGGAGAAGATAAGACCAACAACACCAGACCGGTAGATGGTGTAAAATGTTATGTTTCTACCGATCTTTACAACTGGACCGACAAGGGAACAGTACTGTATCTTCAGAGCAGCATCCTGCCGATTGAAGAATCCGCAGAGAAAGCAATCACTTCCTCCGCAGGAGCAAATGGAACAGGAACGACTCAGAGTTATCCTGCAATGCAGCTCAGTAATACCAATTTCGAGACTCTGAAGGCATGGGGAAAGCTGTCCGCAGCACCAGAGGGTGTCACCGAAGCGGAATTCCGTGATGTCAAGCTGTTCTTAAGAGCTTATGTCACAGAGTTTGAGAAAGAGCCAACGAGCGCTGAGGATATATCTTGGATTGCAAAGAGTTATGATGAGACAAAGGTAGAGGCAGGTAGCTTCCTGTACCCTGACAGCAAGACCAATGGAACCCAGACCGTATCCAGATTACAGCTTGCTTTCGAGGGAATGTATGGTAATTATTGCATTACTGAGCGACCTAAGATGGTCTATAATGAAAAGACAAAGAAATTTGTCATTATTTTCCATGCAGATGGACCTTTGTACAACAATGAAAAGCTGTACAACTGGGTGAAGAACGGTATGCAGGGCAACTGTGAAGCCAGCAGATACAGCCGCGCTATGGTTGGTTTTGCAACAAGTGATACACCATTCGGACCTTTCAAAGTGGTAAATATGACCCGTATGAATTATGATGAGAGCCTGAATGCACAGCGGTTGGGCGAAGCCAGAGACATGACTGTGTTTGTCGATGATGTGGATGCAAATGCAGACGGAGCAAAGGATGCTTATGTAATCTACTCCAGTGAGATGAATGCAAAGCTGTATGCATCTCTATTGAACAGTGATTATACCGGGCTCGCTGCCAAGGGTAATACAGCGGACAATCAACAGATGGTAGCCCGTCTGGTATCTGACAATAGCAGAGAAGCACCCGCTGTCATGAAATACGATGGTTGGTATTACATGATTACGAGCGGAACGGATGGCTGGAACAGCACCGCACATACCTACTATCGCAGTCAGAACATTCTAAGCGGCTGGGAAAAAGTAGGAAACCCGGCAAAGAATGATACCGGAAAATGTTTTGATACACAGGTGACATATATTATTCCGATTGATGCAGCTGCAGGAAAGTTCATTTATATGGGAGACCGTTGGAATGGCAACAAATTATCCGACAGCCGTACTGTCTGGCTGCCCTTACAGGTAGATGCCACTTCCCATACTATTGCGATTCTGAATCGCACCAACTGGAAGACAGAAGAACTGGAAGATCTGATCCCGGTTGGCATACAGACTGCACTTCCCAAGATCACATGGATGGACGGCAGTAATTTGCCGGAGAAAGTCACGGTAAGCTATAAGGGACAGACTGTGGAGAGTAAGGTTGCCTGGGACAAGAGTTCTTATCAGGTCATCGGCAGAACCACTGTCACCGGTAAACTCATCGATTGCCGGAACGCGGAGATCTCAACAGAAATGCTGGTATGTCCGAAAAATGCAGTTTATTTTGCAAATGCATCGAAAGCACCGGTAAGTGTAGATTATACTTCCATCATGAAACAGCTCGGCAATACATTGTTACATACAGTGGATGTATATGATGGCGCCTACAGTACAGAAACAGGATTTGGATATGTAGGAGCAGAAGGAAAGCTGCGTAACAGCACAGATGACATTTATCAAAGTATGCGTTATGCAACAGACAAGACCCAGAGCATCAGTTATCGGTTTGATCTGGAAGCCGGAAAATATAATGTTTATGTGGGTATGTTTGACCCCTCCAGCTGGTGGGATGGAAAACGCTATGCGGATATCAGTCTGAATGATAAGGTAGTAACAGAGAAATACAATTACCAGAATAATGTAAACGATACTCTTACGTATGAAAATGTAGAGGTAGGCGAAGAAGGAACTCTGACGATAACTATTTCGCCGAATGCAGCTACATCCAGTGCCGTTCAGGTCAGCTTTATTGTAGTGGCAAAAGCGCAGAAGGATGCAGAAGTTACCCCGACTCCGGAGCCTACGGCAAGTCCAAAGCCTACGGCAGCACCTACGGCAAGTCCAAAGCCTACGGCAGCACCTACGGCAAGTCCAAAGCCTACGGCAGCACCTACGGCAACGCCCTCAAACGATTCCAATCATGAGGATGACAAGGACAACAACACCTCGAATTCTCCTGTGGCAGCAACCGCAACTCCGGTTCCGGTAGCAACAGCAAGACCTGTTCATCCTACAGTGGGTGCAACACCAAGTGATATGGTAAATGCGACACCGACCGTTCCGGCAACAACACAGAAGACAGAAAAAACAGGAGCAACCATAATCAATGCAGCCGGTGAGGCTGAGGCAATCGGATGGAAGGATATCCTTGAAAATATTCGTCAGAATGTAAGTGATAGCAGCAATAAAGAGATCTATATTGTGGCAGGCAGCGACACCGTTGTTCCTGCAGAAGTATTGCAAAGCGTAATGGGAAGCAACCTGTCTCTGAGAATCGAAATCGAGGAGGAACTGGCATGGATCATTGAAGGACAGGAGATCACAGAAAATGTAGGAGATATTGATTTCGGAATCCTTAGGTCAGCGGATCGGATTCCTGCTGAACTGATAACACAGACGACACAGGGACATGATTATATTCCTTTGTCACTGGTACACGACGGAAGCTTCGGCATGACCGCAAAACTGTCAGTCCGTCTTGGTACAGAGAATATCGGTAAATATGCAAATCTCTTCTACTATAACCCTGACAATGCAGCAATGGAGTTAGTTGCGTTCGGTCAGGTGGCAGACAGCGGATGGGTTGAACTCAACTATGAGCATGCCAGCGAATATCTGCTGGTTATGGCTGACGAGCCTATGGATGTAGAGAATCTGTCCAAGGATGCTTCGTCGGAAGCAGTTTCCGCAGAAAATGACAACACAGAGAGCCAGAACCGTAATCACAGCAAAGCAGGAAAAATTTGGATTCCTATTGTGATTGTAATAGTATTGACAGGATGTGCTGCAGGATATTTCTATCTGCGTAAGAAAAAGTAAAAGAGTATATATGTTCTGTATGATCTAACATTAAAAACCGGCGAAATCTTATTTGACATGGCTGTCATTAAGATTTCGTCGGTTTTTTGTATACGGTAGGTTATGCAGGATTTTAAAATCACGAGACATCATTGTTCAGTAGGATACAGAAAGTTGTATTACTTTGCGGAGTAAAACAAGAAAAGACAGAAAGAAGTATCTGCAAATAAGAAGTATATAAAATGTTTAGATTTGGACAGTAGAAATAAAAACGTTTTTATGCTATCATGCATATAACAGTAAGAGGTGACAAACTATAAATAGTCAAGTGTTTTTTGAAAAACATTTGTGACCTA
>NZ_QUEC01000031.1:0-44924 GCF_003478095.1 Clostridium sp. AF34-10BH | reverse complement strand
CATGCTCCGGGAGTTCGTGGATTTTGCCAATGTATTTAACTAACTCTCAATTTTGCAATCTTTACCATCAAAGCAGAAAATATGTCTATGGTGTACAAATATTATGAAAAAAGCTGAACTTCCTCCTACTTTTTATCCTTTCGCAAATACATCAAAATTCCATGGATCACTCTGCCAAGGCATGCTCCCACCACTGCCCCGGCAATGGTGATTCCCAGTATTTCCACATAGCGAAATCTGTTTGCCGAAAATGCCCATACGCATGCTACGACGCAGCACAAAACGATCAATCCGATATAGATATCCTTTATACTCTTATTCTCCCTCGAACTCCCGGATGACATCGCATCATTTCCCACCAATTCATCAATGCTTATGTCGAATTGCTTTGATAAGAGAATTAATTGCTCCGGATTCGGCGCCGTCTCTCCTAATTCCCAATTTGATATGGTCTGCCTTGTAACATTAATTTTTTCTGCCAGCTTCTCCTGCGAAAGTCCCTTCTTTTTTCTTAAGGTCTGAATATTGTTTCCTAACTGCATCCGTCACCTCTCCTTTCGCATGAAGTATAGCATGCAATAGCTATGCAGTACTATCAACATCTCTGGGAAATTGCGCAAAGGAACTTAACATTTCCGCAAACCTCAGAGTTTCTACTGATTTGCCGGTTTCTCCGATATTCGGCATTGTCCACATGTTTCGAGTGTTCCTATGTACCATTTCAGGATTGCTGCCACAAAATTGCTACTACCAAAAACATAATTGCAAAACCAAATTCAATCACTGTCGTGAACCTGATTCTTCTCTTCAAAACACATACTCCCGGATGTTTTGAATGAATATAGATGGGATAAGTGTTCCCTTCTGTCATCCTCCGCAGCAGGCGATAGGGTACTGTCAATGTGGTCTGCTCATGGTAAACCGTGCTGTTACAGACGTATTCAAACACCGGTGCATAGCTGGTAATCCCATAGTGTCCGGGGTAGCTGTTATATCCGCAATAGATAGCTTCTATCTTCTGATTGCAGCAAAATACAGCATAGATATCATTCACACCCAGTAAAAACAGAAACAATCCAAACACGCTCATAATCAGCAGCGCTTCGAGAGCTTCATTCCCTACAAACAAAATAACAAATGATGTGATGGCAAAACCAGCAAATGTCAGGATGATGTCCAGACATATAAAAGGTACAACCTTATATCTCTTATTTTTTATAATGATAACGGTAGATACTCCAAACAATAATGTCAATATGTATACCAGAGCTTCCATTACCATATCCCTCTCCTCCGATCCAATAAGCAAAATTTATGAGTTTTTCATTACCCAGGCAAATGCCTTCGCGGTCCGCAGGCCCGGATCTCTGAAATGATTCCCCGGATTCCATTCCAGCGTACTGCCGATCCCACACTGCTGCAGCCACGCATGTGCCTCCCGGATACAGTCACCTACAGTAGCCATAACAGGATTTTTCGTCTTTTCCTCTTTGTCCCCCAGGCTTAAGTAAACTGCCCGACTCTGATTCTCGTGCTCTTTCATATAGGGCAGAAACCCTGGGAACCACACCGAGGGCGATGCCGCCGCTATCCCCGCAAACCGATCCGTCTGATAAGATGCCCACAGAGAAAACAACCCTGCAAGAGAATATCCTCCAAGATAATAAGTTTTACTTTCATCCGAGCATAAACGCAAAATTTCTTCTAACAACGAGGCTGCACCATCGCCAAAATCCTCTTTTCCGAACACCGCCGGTGATCGCCACGGAGACAGATCGAGGTTCCAGTCATCCACCTTCACCGCAATCATTTGAAAATCCAATGCTGTCAGTTTCCGGATCTGTGCCACTTCGCCCTCTATTTCCGGAAGATCATGATCTCCCACGGGCTGGATCAAAACAATGGGAGCCTCCGGATTCCCATATTTATATTTAGTCATGCCGTCCTCTTTCTCTATCAAATATCCTTTTCTATCAAGTATCCATTCTATTTTATCAGTTTCAGAATCCTTTGCCTGTTATATCGCTGCATGATCACAAACATCATATCAAACATGGCCGCAAGGATCGATGTAATGATAAATGCCGGATATCCACCCAGCCAATGACCTGCCACAATCGGTGCAAAGCTGAGCACTACGATCGTCTCATGCCCCAGTTCCGCCTGACATGTGACCTGCGCTATTTCCTCCCAGGTGTGTTGTCTCGGATCAAACAGGCTGGGATTATAGGTAGGCATACAATTCTTCCATTTTTTCACACGCAGCTTTTCATATAATTTCATTTCGGATTTACTTACCTGATACCAGTGTTTTCTGTAATCTGCCCTGTTATGCATGATAGAATTGTAGATAAATGCTACCACCCATCGCATGATAAAATGATAAGCAGTGGTTCCAAAGGTAATGGCAATCGTCAGCCAGATTCCTAACAAAGTTTTTTGATATAAAATAGCCGTGACCATGGTTCCGATCAGGAACACGACAGGCGCTGCCTTTAAAAAATTTATCATAGGTCATTCTCCGTTTTTTCCAACTTCATATACCCATTTTCTTAATGAGTTTTGAATAAATATGTTCCACGAACCATGGTTCCGTAGATTTCTCCAAAGCATCTTCCGGAGAGAACCAGGCCACACCGCTGTTCTCATCTGCCTTTACGGATACTTGCTCTTCCGAATCTGCCTCCAATAAATACGTGATATTCAGGTGCAAATGGCTGGACACATAGTTTCCTTTTTTCACATGTCCATCCACCGTCAGAGATTCCAGAGAAAAAATCTCCTCTGATACTGGTCTCACATTGGAAATTCCCGCCTCCTCCTTCACTTCCCGGATGGCAACAGACAGCAGATCTGTCTCCCCATCCGCATGTCCTCCCAGCCAGGACCAGGAATTATAAATATTATGATATACCATAAGCACCTTGCTTCTGTCCTTATTTACCACCCAGGCAGAAGCCGTAATATGCGCTACAGTATTTTTTCTGGAAAATGCATTCTCATTGTCCCTGATCCATCCCAGAATCAAAGCTTTGTCCTTTTCTTCCTGTTCATTGAATGGGGGATAGTTTTCTATTTGTCTGATGGAATCCTCTCGTGTCATTTGGTTATCTCCCTATTTTCAAACAACCGGTCAATCTCCTGCCAATCCTTACATCTCACAAACCTGTCATTGGGAAGCTCTGCCCGGCTGTTCCATGGCCGGTCGAACACGGCTGTCCTGCAGTTGTCAAAATGTATTACATGCTCAAACGCCGCCGGAGAATCCTCTACCGCAAAATCAAAGGTCATGTTGTAAAGTTCCGCCAATGTCATATTATATCTATAATCCTGTTTCGCTGTTTCGCGCCCGTATTTGTCTACGCAGAACAAGGGAACTCTTTCCAAATGATGTTTATCAAGCCATTGCCTCGATGGTTCGTAGGAATTGAACGGCCTTCCGGTAATGATAAAAACCTCGTGTCCCTGATCCACCCACTTATTAATTACCTCGGAAGCCCCCGGCGTCTCCTCATAATGCAACAGATTTTCCGGTAAATGCCCCGCCTTCATTAAGACTTCATACTGTGCATCATTCAGGTCAAAGGATTTCTGCAAATTGAAAAATTGAACCTGCCGATAAGGGACCTCAATGCCGAACATTTCTTTCGCAATTTTTGTAAAATATTCTGCGGTTTCACATAATACATCGTCAAAATCTATGTAGATTTTCATCATTTCTTTTCTCCTATACCTTCGCATTATTCTTCTAATAGATTTTTAAACACCATTGTGATTTCCGACTCTCCCCCATGGTTCCATTTAAACTTAACATCACTTCCTGCCTTTGGTTTTTCATTAATATCCCCCGCCAATTTTGCAGGAATGAGTTTTTCCCAATAACGTACATTATATATATCATTTTCTACAGATTCAACCACACCTAAATGTTGCTCAAAAATCTGCATAAAACCCTCCTTAACTTTTACTTTGCGGTACTCGGGAAACTCTTCACTGATTCTAAGCAACGCTGCTTCATCACCGAGCTTTTCAAAATCAGAACTTTCAATGAGCTTTCCTCTGATTAATGAAAAATCAGCATTTAATGGTAATACCATTATTTCATCAAATGATTTTCCCCTGGCATCTGTAATTTTATATTTGGAAGCTCTCTCAAATCCAAAACGCGGATAATAATAAAGTTCTCCAATAATTACAATTCCAGCTATTCCCTGCTTTTGGGCCAGTTTTATTGTTTCACGCATAAGCGCTCCACCGATATCGTTTCCTTCCCATGTTGGTTCAACTGCTAATGGTCCAAATGTAGCAATTTCATGCCTACTTTTTCCGTCTACGATCCACGCTTTTGTGTAATATATGGCTCCGACAATCTGGCCATCAATTTCTGCAATTCGGCTTATTTCCGGTATGTATTCTTGAGAATCACGAATAATGCGAGTCAATAAATGCTCCGTGCATCCGGGCCAATATTTATTCCAAAAGCTTCTCATTATCATTAATTCCGTTTTTTTATAATCTTCTTCGGTCTCTTGTCTAATGATTAAATTATTTATCATTGTATCCTTTTCCACTCCACAGGCCTCAATTTTCCTAACCATTTAAAACTAAAATTTGTCAGTTGAGTTCATTTTCCTCCTCATCATTGAAAATATACTTCGATGTTTCCTTTGCAAGGATTTTAATCTTTCAATTCTGCCTCAATCTCTTCAATTGTAGGCAAGCTTCCCTTAAATTCTTCTGGTATCAACTTAGATAATTCATAGCTGGATATTCCCAAAGGTTGACTTGTTGATTCCAGTGCATACTGTGCCTCGACTTTATCCATATCTTTACAGATTAACAATCCTAAAGTTGGATTATCATTCTCTGTTTTCATTTGGTGATTAATTGCGACAACATACGTTCCAAGCTGTCCGGCATAAGATGAGTCAAATTTACCTGTCTTAATTTCTACAACTACATAGCAATGTCTTTGTGTATTGTAAAACAACATATCGATGAATTTCTCTACTTCCCCCACTGTGATACGGACTTCGCGCCCCATATAAGCGAATCCTGTTCCGAGTTCTATTAGAAAGTTGTTTACTTTATTAATTAATGCATCCTTTAATTCCTTTTCATCATATTGTTCCCGTAATGTCAAAAAATCAAAATTGTACGGATCCTTTGTAATTGCCTGCGCCAAATCACCTTGCACTGAAGGTAATGTATTTGCAAAATTTGTTATAGCTTTTCCTTGTCTTTCAAATAAATCCGTATCTAAAAAATTTACCAGGACATCACGAGACCAATTATTTTCTAGTGTTTTTCTCACATAAAACAATGCCTTATCCACATTGTTTTTACATTTGTCTATTATTGTTCTATTATGTCCCCAAGGAATTCTAAAAACGATAGTCGAATCGTCCACAGCTTGTGGACGATTTCCGGCACAAGGATATTATTGCTTGCTCATGGTTGAAATATCTTTTCCAAGTTTCCAATAAAAACGTAGCATTTCATCATTTATTTTTACCGCTGCACGAATTTGGCTCCTTTTAAATTCATTTGATATTTCTGTTATCCAATCTTTGTATGATTCACCATCGACAATAACCAATTTCTCCATTATTTCATTCCCCTCTATAAATTATTTTTTCCCGTTTCACCACAACTTTTATCACCGCATCCACGATGGATTCCCCCGGCTCGATATGACCTCCCGGAAGTGTATATCCCTTCCAGTCATTTTTTATTCTGTCCTGTAACAAGTATCTGCCATTTTTATGTATTAAGCATAAAACGGTAAGTTCGACGCTTTCTGTTCTCATTTACTTTCTCCTGCAATGTTTTCGACAATTTGGGAATTTCCACTCTTCCTACAAAGATTTTCCACGCTGCCATACCATTACATAGTCCTTTTCCCCAGTAACTTCATCCAATCCTTCTCGTTGGATTTCAAAACCTTCTCTTTGATAAAAGTGAATTGCACGTGTATTCTTTTGGTAAACATTTAAGTATAATTTCATCTTTTTTTCTTTTACAAAATTCAACAGGAGCTTACCTATGCCCTGCGACTGCATTTCATCACGGACAAAAATGCCTTCCACATATTCATCATTTAACCCTATAAAGCCCTCTATCTGGCAGTCATTCTCATACACATAGACCTCTGCCTGTGGCAACATTTCTTTCACTAAATCAATATTATTTTTCCAATATTGACCCGGAATAAAATTATGTGCTTTTAAGTTGGTATCTAACCATATATCAACAACTCGTTCGATATCTGCTTTTTGTAATGCTCTGATCATACTTCTTCAAACACCCTGTTCTGCTACAATTTAGAAAACCACCTCGAAGATCGTCCCTCCGGATGGATTGGACTTCACTGTAATACTGCCATCATGCACTCTTACAATTTCGCGAACCAGGGCAAGTCCCAGTCCTACTCCACCCAACTCCCGGCTTCTGGATTTATCCACCCGGAAAAACGGTTCAAACACGCGCTCCTTAAGTTCCTCAGGGATTCCGGCTCCCGTATCCTCTACTGACAGATACACATGGTTTTCCTTCCGGTCTGCGGTTACTGTGACCTGCCCGCCCGAATGATTATATTTTATGGCATTCTCAACAAGATTGTATACCAGCCGGTAAATAAGGATATCACTTCCGGTCATCGTTATATCCTTACATTTTCCGATCAGTCTTATATTTTTTCCCTCTGCAAGCGGTTCCAGATCCTCCAATACCTCATCCACCAGAGCATCCAAGATAATTTCATCATCCCGTCCTACCGTCTGAAGCTCACTCATGTCGAGAAGTGTCTTTACCATTTTGTTGAGTCTGTCGTTCTGTTCGGTAACCATCTTTATCATCTGTACCGTGTCTGCATCATTGTCCGGATGTCTGTTGGAATGATACAGATCCAGCTGTACCTGCATCAGGGCCAATGGAGTCCGAAGCTCATGGGCTGCATTTGCAGTAAATTGTCTCTGTATCTCAAATGCAGCCGAGAGACGTTCCAGCATCCGGTTATACGAAACGCTAAGCTGGTTCAGTTCCTTCACCTGGTTTTCTTCTATCCGTGAATCTGCCAGATTTTGCGCCTGCACCTTTTCAATCTTGTCCGAAAACTCTCTGATCGGTCTGAGTGCATGCCCACTTATAAAATAGGTAGCCACTCCACCCAGAAGCGCCAATACTGCTGAAATGATCAAGCTGTTTTTCCTGTAGTCCGCCTTATTATTATAGACCTGGACAGAAAAGTCATTAGCGAACTCATCCCACTTGTCCTCCGGAATGCTGATATATATTTCCTCCGCATCGTCCGGCTGATCATCTCCCCGTGTATCCACAGCCTCCTGCAGGGAATCCATATAATATACACCGTTTTTATAGACAAGCATCGTCACGCATCCACATATCACCGCTATATATAATGTAATGATGCAGGTAAGTCTCCACTGCAGCGACATTTTTTTCATCTATCGGACTCCTCTCGTATTTTATACCCTTCTCCCACCTTGTTCAGAATCGGATCATATCCCAGCACAGCCTTAAGCTTTTTTCTAAGGGAAGACATGTGTACTCTGATCGCTCCGCTAAAGCTATCCACAGATGCATCCCAGACATGCTCCATCAATTCCTCCTGACTTACCGGTCTGCCCATGTTCAGAAGCAGATATTCCAGAATACCATTTTCTTTTCTTGTCAGGGATACCATTTCTCCTTTTGCATAAGCCTCACGCCTTACGGTATCGAACTTTATCTCACCGCTTTCCAGACATACATCCTTCTGTACAAACTTCCTTCTGGTCAGGCTTCTGATACGTGCCTCAAGCTCCTGTAAATGGAATGGTTTTTCCATATAATCATTTGCCCCTGCATCCAGCGCCTCAACCTTATCCGCTATCTGCCCTCTTGCAGATAATATAAGAACCTTCGTCTCCTCATTTTCCTGCCTGAGCTCCTTCAGGATCTCCATTCCATCCATGCCTGGCAGATTCAGATCAAGAACGACCAGATCATAGTTCTCCGTCAGGATACCTGCAAGCGCTTCTTCCCCATCATAGCAGGTATCCACCTCATATCCTGCGTCATACAGACTTTTCGCAACTGTATCACATATTTCTTTTTCATCCTCAACAATGAATAATCTCAAAATTCCTTCCCCGTCCTTAACAAAGATTTTACAACAATTATTGTATAATAGCGAAGTCAACTGGTCAATAAATACCACAATCGAAAGGAGTAACAATAACTTGAAGTGCAGAAAAATATCTCAGATCGTTCTGCTCGTCACCGGGATCACTATGATCGGCTACGGTGCAGTCAGAGGCGAAGCTGCTGTCGTGCTTGGTAAAGCAATAAAATTATGTCTGGAGTGTGTCGGAATTGGATAAGAGAAAAAAATCACTGTCAGGGCAGACAGCCGGAATACGCGGATGGATACAGGCTGCTGCCACACTGCTTACTAATATTCACATCCCTAATTTTTTTAAGGGCAAAATATATCAGGGAAACGCTAAGACCGTATGTGTACCGGGATTAAACTGTTATTCCTGTCCTGCTGCCACGGGAGCGTGCCCCATTGGCGCATTTCAGGCGGTGATCGGATCCTCCCGATTTAAATTTTCATATTATGTCACGGGATTTTTTATTTTACTGGGTGTGACACTTGGAAGATTTATCTGTGGTTTTTTGTGTCCGTTTGGATGGTTTCAGGATTTACTTCATAAAATCCCGGGAAAAAAATTTTCCACAGCCAGACTGAAGCCGCTAAGATATCTGAAATATATGATTCTTATCGTTTTCGTTATCCTTCTGCCGCTGCTCGTAACGAACTCTATAGGAATGGGCGACCCTTTCTTCTGTAAATTTATTTGTCCACAGGGCGTTCTGGAGGGAGCCATCCCGCTTTCCCTGGGAAATGCAGCCATACGGTCCGCACTTGGAAAACTCTTTACTTGGAAATGCTTTATTTTGATCACAGTTGTCGTGTTAAGCATTTTATTTTACAGACCCTTCTGTAAATGGATCTGTCCTCTTGGCGCGATCTACTCGCTGTTTAATAAGGTCAGCCTTCTTAATATTAAGGTGGAGGACAGCAAATGTATCGGTTGTGGTCAATGTTCAAGGGTATGTAAAATGGATGTGGATGTGTGCAGGCATCCAGACCATCCGGAATGCATACGTTGCGGAGCCTGCATCAAGGCTTGTCCCAAGGATGCGATCCATTACCGGTTTATGGGAAAATAATCTTATTACGATTACTTAAAGGAGAAATCAATCATGAAAACAAACAAAAAATTCCTTACTATTTTAACACTGTGCATAGCTTTATTGCTTACAGCCTGCGGCGCAACGGATGCTGCCGGCACTGACAAAACCAAGGAGTCTCTGACGGAAACCGGCACAGTATCCGCAGACAGCTCCAACACTTCACTGGATGATCTGTACCAGCAGGAGAACCAGATTTTTGCAGATCATGAGGCTGTATGGAACAAGGTATTCGGCATGATGAGCAAAAGTGGTGCTGATCCCAGCAAAAATTATGCTGATTATCTGGCTGATACCGTCGAAGCAAACAAGGACTCCTTTACAGAGGATGAATTGAAAACGCTTACGGATGATATGGAAACCATACGGAAAATCGAAGAACAGATCGCAGAACTGGAACAGGGAACTACCGCAGCCGATCATAATGCTCCGGAAAACAATTCCGAAGCTGCATCTCCCTTCCGGAATTTCTCCGGTCAGGATTTTGATGGTAATCCTGTCGATGAAAGCCTGTTTTCCGGCAATGCAGTAACCGTCGTTAATTTCTGGTTTACCGGCTGTAAGCCCTGTGTTGCTGAGTTGTCTAAGCTGAACGAATTAAACAATACGCTCAAAGCAATGGGCGGCGAAGTCATCGGCATCAATACCGAAACCTTCGACGGCAATGAAGCTGCCATGAAGGAAGCTGCCGCCGTTCTTGAAAGCCAGGGTGCAAAGTACCGCAATATTTCCATTGACTCTGCTTCCGATGCGGGTAAATATGCCTCTGATATTATGGCTTTTCCTACAACCATACTTGTCGATAGAAATGGCAATATTGTAGGGGATCCGATCCTTGGGGGAATTGATAACCAGGATAACTATGACTCTCTGATGCAGCAGATTCAATCGGTAATTGATGCAGACAGCGCAAACCAATAATGCAAAACACTCCCTACGAATTCTTCATTCACCTGTTGACACCGGCAATTGATTTTGATATTATTTATCAAGAAATGAATATTCCATGAGGGAGTAGTTAGCGCGAAGGTGTGATTTGTCAACATTCTGATTATAATTTTAGAGTATAATCTGGCAAATCTTAAATAATGAGACTCATGTATATCTATTAACGGTCTGTGTATAATACACACTGGCAGATAATTGATATACATGAGTCTTTTTCATCTCTGTCGATACTTATCATCGCACAGCCTTAGGCTGACAACACTATAATGGATCACGCAAAGGAGAAAAACATGGAGAAACTTATTAACAATGCCCCGTTTGCCCTTGTTCTTGTATTCCTTGTAATCGGTTTTGTACTGCTGATTAAAGGTGCGGACTTTTTCGTAGAAGGAAGCTCCAGTGTAGCGAAGAGACTGCATGTTCCGTCCATCATCATCGGTCTTACCATCGTAGCAATGGGAACCTCTCTCCCCGAGACAGCGGTCAGTGTATCGGCTTCTATCACAGGCAACAATGAGCTTGCGGTCAGTAATGTCGTTGGTTCCAATATCTTTAATCTGATGGTCGTGATCGGCGTATGTGCAATGATCGCCACCGTAGAGGTTGCGCGGGAAACTATCCGGAGAGATATCCCCCTTTCCCTGATCTGTGCCGGTCTTTTACTGCTTTTGGGGACCATGGGACTTGGTGATCCGGCCAACATGACACTGGGACATTTCGATGGTGTAATATTCATAGGTCTTTTTGCCGGATATATCTTCTACATGATCAGAATTGCCTTAAAGGCAAATAAAGAAGGAAAAAAAGTAGAGATTGAGGGCAGTTCCGATGAAGAGATCAAGCTGATCTCCGTACCGCTCAGCATTGTTTTCATTGTCGGCGGTGCTGCTGCGATCGCCTTCGGTGGGGATCTCACTGTCGATGCTGCATCCAGAATCGCAAGCGACCTTGGAATGACGCAGACGCTGATCGGACTTACCATCGTTTCCATCGGTACATCTCTTCCGGAGCTTGTGACTTCCATCGTTGCAGCCAGAAAAAATGAAGTCGATATGGCACTGGGTAACGCCATCGGTTCCAACGTATTTAACATCCTGATGGTACTGGGTATCGCTTCCGCCATCAGTCCTATCAGCATCATTACGGAAAACATCATTGATCTGTGTGTACTGATCGCATTTACTGTATGTGTATGGATCTTCGCAGGAAGCAAAAAGAAAATCGGAAGAGTCGAAGGCTTCTGTATGGTTGCACTTTATGCAGTATATGCAATTTATATTATAATCAGATAAATGAGGGATATACAAATGATATTGTTTTTTAAAGTATTTCTCACGGAATTCATCGCTGAGATGGGCGACAAGACACAGCTTATGCTGATCGCCCTTACTTCAAAATACAAATTAAGAGATATTATACTGGGAACCGCTGCCGCAATCCTGGTACTGAACGGTCTGGCTGTCCTCGCCGGCGGGCTCGTCAGCGAATTCATTCCCGGCTGGCTCATCAAGATCATTGCTGCACTTGCATTTCTGTATTTTGCCGCATCAACACATGCAGGTAGCAATGATGAGGAAGAGGAAGGCAGCGGCAAATCCAGGATCCGGTTCGCACCGCTTGCAGTTTTCTGTACCTTTTTCGTAGCCGAGCTTGGAGATAAGACACAGCTTACCGCCATCACCTTCGGCGCCAATGAAGGTATGAGTTCCGCACTGATCGTATGGATTGGCTGTTCTCTGGGACTGTTTTTAGCAGATATCCTGGGAATGCTTTTAGGCTATCTGTTAAAGAGCAAGACACCGGAAGGGTTGCTCAATACTCTAGCCTTCACCATCTTCTCTGTATTCGGCATCTTCACACTGTATCAGGGACTGAAGCTCATCAATACAGATGTCCGTTCCATCCCGGTATTGCCGATACTGATCGCTGCAACGATTGCTTTTGCCGGTATCTGTGTGTACCTGTTTTTAAAGAGAGAGAAAAAGGCAAAAGCAGCAAACTAAAAACGAACCCCATTTTGTTTTCACGGAATGGGGTTTATTTATCTATTCCGTTCGGAACTCAAAAGAAAAATAGTACACATAATCATCCATTTCAAGGGCATCCAGCTGGTCGTTCACAATATAACTAAAATCAAAAGTTCTCGCTTCGTCATTATCATAGATCAGCGCAAGAAGCGGCTGCTGTTCATCATAGACAATATCTGTTTTCTCCTGAATTTCCGTTGCAGCTCTTCCATATCCATAGTGCTCTCCTTCCGGAACATCCTCCAGGATTGGGATTAGCATATCTCCCTGCGATTCATCATCTGCAATAATAATTTTCACGGTACGATCCTTAAACTGCGGTACAATAATAATCGTTCCATTCTGCGGTGAATCCATTCCTTCATACGAAAGCCCTGCCCTTTGTCTGTCTACCAGCTTTCCTTCCCGGTATTGCCAAATATGAATATATAGAGTTTTAAATTCATTCGTTGCCGTGTATTTATACATAAAGGCACCGTCTACGCCTGACAGCATTTCCGCCGTTTTCATTTCAATACTGTCCTTGTCCACCGGAACGATAAAGTTCTGTGGCATATTTTTCCGGAATATCATGATTCCGACCGTCAAAACAACAATCGCCGCCGTGACAAGCAGAATATCTATAATGTATTTCAATCGTTTTTGCTTCTGCTTACTGTCCGTTGCCAGCCCGATAATATTTTCTTCCGATTTTTTGGCAATATTTTCCCGGACAATATCTTCTCCTGCCAGGAATTCATTGATGCTGATACCGAGGATCTGGCAGAGTTCCGAATAGACGGATACATCCGGCAGACACACGCCCGTCTCCCTTAATTAAAGATATTGTTGGGTAAAAAAGAAAGGTCAGTCGATTTTGCCGATGAAGCGGTAGTAGATTTCTACTTCCTGCTCACGGCTTCCGTCCTCGCCCTTGACAGCTTCGTGGACGGTTATTTTTTCAATTAGAGTGTTCAGAAGTTCGGCGGTCAGCTCCACAGGGTTGACATACTGTTTCATCAGGGCAATCCACTTTTCAGCATCCGCTGCGGTCTGTACGGCGGCTTCCATCGTTTCGTGAAGCTGTCTTATTTTTGTTTCAAGCTCCTTTTGCTCGTTCTGGTACTTCTCGGACAGCATATTGAAGTTATACTCGGTTATGCGTCCGGCAGACCAGTCCTCATACATTTTAGCAAACAGCCCGTCAACCTCGGCTTTACGCTTCTCTGCCTTTTTCAGCTCCGCAGCCTGCTTTTTCTTCGCAGAGTTTCTTTCCCTGTCGCTGGCATTGAGCAGGCGTTTCAGCAGCTTGTCCTCGTCTTTCTGTGCCAGCATAGACCAGTATTGCAGTCTTGCAAGCACATAGGCATACAGTACATCATAGCGGATATAGTGCATGGAACACTGGCGTAATCCCTGCCCGTTCTTGCTGCAATGGTAGTACCCGTATGGGTTCTTATTCTGCTTGTTTTCCCCATAGGCTAAAGACCATCCGCAGTCTGCACATTTTATCAATCCTGCGAAAATCTGTGTCGTACCGTTTCTGCGTTTCCTGCGTCTGCTTGCAATCAGCTCCTGAACTTTTTGGAACACTTCTTCAGAAATGATGGCTTCGTGGGTATTTTCCACACGATACCATTCTTCCTGCGGCTTCCGCACCTTTTTCTTGTTCTTGAATGAAATGTTGCTCTGCTTGTTGTGAATGCTGTGACCGATGTAGGTTTCCTCTTTCAAAATGCTCTTGACCTGTGCTATCGTCCACGCATAGGCTTTTTCTGCGGGCGCACCGGCGTAGATATTGGCGAAAGTCCCGTATCTTTCATAGTTCAGCCAGCCGGGGGTAGGTACTTTTTCCTCCACCAGAATCCGTGTAATGCTGGCGGCTCCACGCCCGTGTACAGCAAGGTCAAAAATCTTCTCTACAATCCAGCGTGTTTCCGGGTCGATCAGAAGATGACCTTTTTTGTCCGGGTCTTTTACATAGCCCAGCGGTGCATAGGCTCCATAGTGTGCGCCATTGGCAAATCTTGTGTGCATGGCAGCCTTGACCTTTTTGCTGGTCTGTCGGGCGTGCATTTCATTCAGGATGTTTAAGAACGGTGCAAGCTCGCTTTCTCCGTTGATGGTGTCCACATTGTCATTGAT
Source organism: Clostridium sp. AF34-10BH (assembly GCF_003478095.1). Taxonomy (NCBI): domain Bacteria; kingdom Bacillati; phylum Bacillota; class Clostridia; order Eubacteriales; family Clostridiaceae; genus Clostridium; species Clostridium sp. AF34-10BH. The sequence goes on along the minus strand of NZ_QUEC01000031.1, from coordinate 30,564 downwards.
GGCAATGTAGCGTACTCCCTTGCTGGGGAAATAGATTTCCGTGTACTGACCGGTCAGGATATAGTTTCTTCCCAGACGGGATAAGTCCTTTGTGACAACGCAGTTGATTTTCCCGTCTTCGATGTCATCAATCATCCTTTGGAAACTTGGACGCTCGAAATTTGTCCCACTCCATCCGTCGTCAATGTACTCGTCTACAACGGTCAGCCCATGCTCTGCGGCATACTGTCTAAGCATCATGCGCTGGGTCTGGATACTGCCGCTTTCCCCCTGTAATTCATCGTCACGGCTCAATCTCAAATATAGTGCAGTGTTATAAATCGTTGTATTGTATGGTTGTTTCACGGTTAAAAATCCTCCTTCTAAAAGAAACAACCCACGCTTATACAATACTCGCTGGTACAAGTATATCATAAGCGTGGGCTGATTGACAGTCGTTATTCCGTATTTTTTCAGGAAGCGGCGGCAGCGTGCTGGATCACATCTTCCAGCAGGCTGTCAAGCGGCTTCCCATCCTGTGCGAAATGCTCCGATACCTTGATACGGACTTTCCCCATGACAAAATACTGGGTGCCGTCTTTTTCGGTAAGCAGGGTGCCGCTGTTTTTGTTATTGCTCTCGTTTTTGCTTTTTGCCATAGGCAGTTACCTCCATAAATGAAATATGCCCGACAAGGGAATGTCAGACAGGTGTACAGCCGCAGACTGTCTCCGTGTCAACCAAACCGTGTCAACCGGCAGAAAAGACTTTGAAAACAATCCACAGGCGCTCTATTATTACTTTTTACTTTTTCTTTGATTTCTTGGTTGACATGGTTGACAAAGGAGAGAAATGCCCCAAATATCAGGCTTTTCCCCGTCAACCGGCTGTCAACCAAAGCGTCAACCAAACTGTCAACCGGTGGCTTTTCAGAATGGAAGTTCCATTTGCCGGGCTTCTTCTTCCGTGATTTCCTGAAAACCGTCCCCCTCCGGCGGAGCTTGGTTGACACGCTCCCAGCCTTTTTGAGAACCGTATTTCTTATACCGCTTCGGGCTTTTGTAGGCTGCCCAGCCCTGTATGATGCCGCCCGCAATGCCGGTATTCATAATCTCGCAGATTGCCCGTGTCTCCCAGTCTGCCGGGGAATTTAAGTTCCCCAGCGCTTCCTCATAAAGCTGCTTGGAACATACCCTGTCGCCGGTGTAGTCCTCCAAATAGGCGTAGATCATGCCGGCCTGTGTGTCTTCCTGCATAAAGTCCTGCTGGTGGGCGTTCAGGTATCGGTTCATTTCCATGCTGAATGACAGCTTATACTTCCCACTGCGGTAAACCGTCATGGCTTCCGCCCACATCTGTTCGATATACGCCCTCGCCGCCGCTTCATCGTCCAGTATGTGAACCTCCGCCCGTTCCGGGTACACCGTCACGGGGAGAAAGCGCCGGTTGCCGGTGCGGTCACGGGGCAAAAAGTCCTGCCGGTTGGTCGTCCCTCCAAATACACATTGCCGCAGCCGGTCTGCCGGATGTGTCTCATACGGCACTTTGTAGGTTTCTTTCTGGCGGCTTAAGAATGACTTGATTTCCTCAATACTCTTGGCGTTGGCTGTGGCAATCATCTCCGACATCTCGATAATCCAATGCCCTTGCAGCTTGCGGTACACATTTTCATCGTCCAGCTTTTTCAAATCGTCTGAAAACCATTCGTCCCTGCCTGCCAGCAGCCGGAAAAAGGTGGATTTCCCGGCTCCCTGACCACCAACCAGACAGAGCATGACCTCAAACTTGCTCCCCGGTCTGAATACCCGCCGGATGGCTCCCATCAGGAACAGTTTCAAGGCTTCATAGGTGTATTCGTCCGTATCGGCTCCCAGAAAGTGATGCAGGGCGTAACGGATGCGCTCTGTGCCGTCCCATTGCAGGCTGTTCAGGTAATCCCTGACTGGATGGTAGCGGTTTTCATTGGCAACAATCTTGATGGCGCTCTGCACCTTTTTCTCGCTGGTAAGCCCGTAATTTTCTTCCAGATACAAAAGCAGGTAGTTCATGTCCATGTCGGTCAGCGTGGTACTGGTGCGCTCCCAGCCCAGCGGCTTCACAATGTCAATCTGCTCCGTCAAAAGGTTCAGGCGCAGCGCCCCGCGAAACAGAGGGTCACGCTGGAACACCGTCAGGCAGTTTCGGATGCTGTTCTTCACGCCGCCTTTCTGCGTCCCCTCTAATGTTTCCCGGATTTCTGCCGGTGTCTGCGCCGGTTCCATTGTGTCCATCGTCCTTTTGACCGCTTCCTGCGTTTCCGGCGGCAAGCTCTGAAATTCGCTGTTCAAGCCGCAACACCTCCTTTCCCTGTGCGGCGATCAATGCCGCTTTTTCTTCTATTTCTCCGTATAACAAAATATCCAAAAGGTATTCTGTGTAGCTTATCCTCTGCAACGCTTCCACAAAAAGAGGATGCCAGATGGCATCCTGCGGCTGTGGGGCGTGTGCTGTTTTCCAATGCTCCAGCAGGCGCAGATAATCGCATAGCACCCGGAAACAATACCGTTCCGTTTCCTGAAATCTCTGCTCCGCTGATTTTTGTCGGGGCTGTGACCTGTTGTGACGCTTCCTATCTGGCGGCGCATTGCCGGATTTCTCATAGGAAACGCCGAAGTCCTCCGCAAGCCTGACCGCAGCTTCCCGTTTCCCCAATCCATGCAGCAAAGCGGCAAAGTCGATCACATCCCCGGAAGCCCCGCAGCCGAAGCAGTAAAAGCGGCTGTCCACTTTCATGCTGGGCGTGCGGTCATTGTGGAATGGACAGCAGACCATGCCGTTTCTCCCCACCCGGATTCCATAGAATGAAGCAGCCTGCCGGGTGGTAACAGACTGTTTCACCGCTTCAAATACATTCAAATGCTCCCTCCATAAAAATACTGGTAGCGGTAAAGCTGCCGGTTATATCATAGCTCCATCTCATGTTTCTTTCTCTGTACTGCCTGTGGCTGCTCCCTCCGGCGCAGTGCGGTATCTACGGCGTTCTGCACCTGCCGTAGCCGTATGACTTCCTCCCGGAGTGGCTTGTGCTGCGGAGACAGTTCGGCATACTCTGTTTTTAACTGTGCGTATTCCTGTTTCCATGCTTTCAGGGCAATGGGTTTTCCGTCCAGTTTTTCTTTCAGAATACGGCGGGCGGCATAAAACAGCCGTAACTCCGCATCGTGGGATGTTTCAAATTTCTCCCTCTGTTTCTTAAACTTGATATTGTTCAATTCCGTATGAACAGGTTTTAGCCGCTGGTAATTCTCGCCCTCCCGTATCAATTCCTGCAATTCCTTTATCCGGGCAGATTTCTTTTTCATGGAGTCGCTTAACGCTTCAAATTCTTCGTTGACAGAGGAAAGACGCTCCTGCAAATCCTCTAATGTGAGCAGCTTGTTTTCCGTCAGATAATTGACGGCTTCGGCAAACTGCTTTAAGTTTCCGGTTCTGGCTTTATTGCTCCATGCCCCTGCGTTGCGCTGGTTGTAATAAGCGATCAACAGGTCGGCAAGGCTCGGTGTCTGCGGTTTGGAAAGTTCTTCTTTTACCTCTGCCATCCAGACAAACAGGGCTTTGATCTTCTTCCTCACATCCTGCATGAGCCGGTTGGTGGCTTTAATCCAGCGGTTCAGTTCCCCTTTCTCGGTGCGGATGCCCTTTGCTTCCATCTGCCGGACATTAGCTCCCTCGTGGACAGTAGGTATCAGGTCAAGCCCCTGCCGCACATAGGAACGGTGGTCGATACGCACATCCAGCCCTTTTTCCTCAAATTTTGTATTAACGGCAGCCGCCCACTGCTCCCGCCAGTGTTCCAGCGTTTCCGGCTCATGCCAGTCTGTTGTATGGACAGCGTTAAACATATAATCGCCGTTTTTATCCCGGATTCGGTTTCCATCTTCATCAAGAAGATATTCCCGACGCTGTTTTTGTCCCCATGTGCCATCCGGGTTCAAAGGGCGCATGGTTGTCATCACATGAAAATGCGGGTTAGGGATGCCGCCGTCCTCTTTCTCCGGGCTGTGAAAAGCAAGGTCGGCAATCATGCCTTTTGTCACAAACTGCTCCTGTACGAACTTCCTCGCCAGCTCCATGTTTTCTTCCAGCGTCAATTCATTCTGCATGGCAATATCAAAGGAATAGGCAAGCTGTGCTTTTGGATGTTTCTCGCAGTTCTCCACAGCATTCCAGAGGGTCGCCCGGTCAAGATATATTTCCGGCGCATGGGGCGGCAGCATGATTTCCGAAGCGATCACGCCGCCCTTTTTGGTGTAGTCGCTGACTTCTCCATAGTAGCTGCTGTAAAGACGCTCCCCGGCTCGATAGGCTGCGCTGGCAATGGCGCTCTGACCGGCGCTGCGCTTGATCTGTGCGATTGAAAAATGATAAAGTGCTATCCTTAGTCACCGCCTTTCTCCTGCCCGGAAATACGGGCGTGGTTCTCTGTGGCAGACCGGATGAAATGCTCCGCCTGCGGCAGATTCAAAATGCTTTCCATGAGGGAATAAAATTCCGCTTCGGATAGCTCCTTTGTCTGTGGTGCAATGCTCTCAATAGCTGCCCCACGGGTAATCAGCCGGTGCGTCCTCTGTTTCCGGGAACCGCTTTCCAGATACGCCTGCCGGTTTTTCAAACGCTGCATTTTCCGTTTTTCCTGTTCCAGCAGGACAGTGGTTTTTTCATATTCCTGCTTCAACTGTTCCAAAGATTTTTCCATGTTCTCACATCCTTTGCTGATAAGATAAAGAAAGACCATCCGCAGACAGTCCGTGTGTCAGTGCTTCTATAAAACCCGATGAAAAGGGAAAACCGCAGAGCGGATTTCTCTTTGCGGCGAGTACACAGGGGATAGCCGCTTTAGCGGCGCAAGGGGGTGTAGCCACCTTGTCGGAGCGAAGCGAACGCAGACCTCGGATTGCTGATTTTATCAGCGGCAGAGGTAAGCTCCGCAGGACGCACGATACATGGTCTTTAGACTATGTATAGAAGTGCGCCCTTAGTTCCTAAGGGATTTTGCCGTTTCCGGCAGTCTTGTCCTTTTTCTTGGAACGCTTGGAAAGATACTTCGGGCAGTCAACCACAACCGCCCGGAAGCTCTGTTTACATTCGTGCTGGCATTTCCGGCACAGTTCGTTGTAAGTGATACGGCTGCGGTCATTTAAGAAGAAAGACCATTCCAACCGCCGCTTGTTACTCATTCTTGCCATAACCGGCTCCTTTCTCCGTTTCTATCTGATGTACGCAGATAGGCTGTTTTGATGTAGCGTCTCGGTATCATTTTTAAGTTTTTTTCCCTCTGTATGCCCCTTTGGAAAGTGCGGCAGTATTGCAAGTCAGGGAATGATACCTCACGCTTATTTGTCGCTTCCCGGTACGGTTTCGGAGCCTTTTGCCATCCATTCAAAGAAAGCAGTTTTGCTGACCTTGATAAGTCTGCCCCTGCGGAACGCTGGAAAGCCGGGTGTGTGTACCAGCTCATAGGCGCTCGCTCTTGAAATTCCCATAATCCACTGAATGTCCGCCACATCCAGAACCAGCGGTAAATCCTCGTAGCTGTTCAATCTCTTTTTATCGTTCATTCTGTTCCTCCCATAAATCAAATAGGTTAAAATGCTTCCTGCTGCCGTTCTCCCCAAAAGCCGTTTTCCTGCCCCATTCCTGCGGTGTTTCCCTGCATTGGTGCGCCGAATGCGTCACTTCTCCTGCCGGTCATATCCCTTTTGGACGGTCATTCACTTGTCAAGGTACTGTGCGGTACGAAATTACCAACCGCAATCATCATAGCGTACTATCCTTGACAAAACAATGATTCTGCGATACCATGAGTGTAACGGATATAACTGAATTATATAATTACCATAAGAAAAGGCAAGGGATAGGGATGGAGAATCAGTTTATACGGCATGAGCCATGTTTTGAGAGGATTTTGTTTGTCCTGACGCTGGACAGGAAGAAAATGAAAGAGCGGATTTTGATTGGGGAAGAACAGCAGATCCGCTTCCGTCTGAACGGGAGCCAAAACGCAGAGGTGCTTTGTGATATGACACGCCCACTGGGAACTTTTTTGATAAACTTTGAGCGTGACACGGACAGAGACTGGAACTTATACGGGCTTTCTCCGCTGCGGCAAGCTCTCCACTCCAACCGATGGAAACAGCCGGAGCTGGAGCAGGCGGCAAGCGAATTTCTCTGGGGAAAATATCTTAGCAACGACCCTCTGAAAATGTATGTGGCGTTCCGTATCTGGAACAGCTATCTGCTTGCCAGAGAACCCCGTGACCGTAACGCTGCCTGTGACCGCTTCATGGATAAAATGAGCAGACTGACCGGGGTATTCCAAAACGAAACCATGAGCTTTGACAGGGAGACAGGAAAACCGAAACATTTTCAAGCTGGCAGCCTTTATTTCAAAGGCGCACCGTCAGAAGATACCCGGCTTGACCTCTGGTTCCCGGACAACCGGCGCACAGAAGAATGTGTGTCTGCCTATGCGTCCCTCTACCCGTTGATTACCTATTATCTGAACAGGCTGAATGACTGGGGGCTTTGCTTCCGGCGGTGCAAGGTCTGTGGAAAATATTTTCTAGCAAAGAGCCAGCGGTATGAGCTGTGCAGCGACAAGTGCCGAAAAGCACAGGCGCTTCAAAACAAGCGGGAATTTGACGAGAGGTCAAGAGAAAATAACTATGACCTGCTTTATAAAAATGAATGCCAGAACTGGCGCAACAAAATAAACCGGGTAAAAAATACCGCAGGCTTTCCGGCTGACCGTCTGGAAAAAATACAGGCTTCCTTTTCCGACTTTAAGAAAGAAGCCTTACAGAGAAAAAAGGCTGTAAAAACAGGAACGGCCAGCCCGAAAGAATTTACGGACTGGCTGTATCAGCAGAGTAATGTAATTGTTGAGCTGACCGAGATATGAAAAACTTTCTATCGTCAATTTCGCATTATTGCAATAACAGATTGCTTCTTCCATGAATGGTAATATTATCATCAAACTTTTGGAAGAACTATAAATGTCCGAGGTGCCTTTGATTTCGACAAAAAAACAGGCTGAATTGTTACAAAGCTCGGACATTTCAAAAATTTTTTGAGAAATGGCGAAAAAAGCGGGGCAGCACACGCCGCCCCGCCGATCCCATACGGTTATTCCATCGCCCGCATTTGTTCGATCAGGGATTGCTTTTTCTGTCTGCGGATTGTCCATACAGACAAGATCAGTTCCATTCCGAACAATACCAGAATGAACAGTCCCATTTCCAAAACCGGGAATTTGTAAGGCACTACATTTCCGGCAAAAGCTCCTATACTCATTTTTCTGCAAGCAAAGATGGAAGCCGGAAGCCCAACGATCAGCGTCGCCAATGTTGCAAAGAGCGCATAGCACAGCCCCTCACAGATGTTCATTTCACATAGCTGTTTTTGTGTTAGGCCGATAGAACGCAGAATACTGTTTTCCTGCTTTCGGGCTATCTGGTTAGAGAGTGTCGTATTGATAAGGTTGATAACGCCAAAGAGAAATACCAACCATGAAAGTATCTCCATACTGCCAAACGCAAAAGAATTTGTCATTTCTTCATATTCAATCACTGTATTGATTTCATCTAAGGCAATATTACTATGGCTGGCAACAATATTTTTCAATTCAGCTCCCACATAGTCCGTTTTTTTCGGATCGTTTACAATGCTCCATGAATAGTCGAAAGAAGCGATTTCCGGGTGCAGTTCATGGAACAATGCTTCTGGTGCGAAAAAGAGTACTCCATCGAGGGCCAGTTTTCCATGCCCGGAAGGCGTCTTGTTGGAATCAAACAATCCTGATACAGTGACGGAAACAGGCGGTTGCCCCTCTCCAAAATAAAAGTCAACTGTTGAACCAACACCCATATCCTCATTCTGCTTTAGCACATTATAGTCAATTACAATACTACGGGAATCTTTTGGCATCGTTCCTGCTGTCAGAGCCGCTTCAACTGTTGCATAATTCTGGTCGGTCAGCATATCACACATACCACCGCTTTGGTAAATGTCCGTCTTAAGGGTTGCATAGAGAGATTGTCTGCTTGAAATTATATCTGTAACACCATCAATAGATAAGATTTCCTGTTTTAATTCTTCATTCAACGGATTTCCCGCTGCCATAACCTTTTCTTCTGTCATTTCAGAATCCAAATAAATTTTATAGTCGCCGTCCGGGAAAAACCGTCTTGCAAGCGCCTCTGGAGAACGCAGCAAAACAATGGAGGATACCACAAGCAGAATAATTCCGCCCAAACTCAATGAGGCTACAATAGCAACGGTCTTTTTTCGGTCACGCTTAAAATTCGCAATTCCCATTGAAACAGGATTGAGCTTGATATTCTTTTTTCGGCTTCGGATGTCCTTTTGTGCCGGGGTAAAACGGACGGCTTCAATCGGGGAAATCCCTGCCGCAATTTTTATCGGCTTACGGATGGAAACAGATACCATGATCCAACTGCTTATGAGTGTCAAAATAATCGTTGCCACATAGGAAACAGCATTAAATCCCTTGGGAAACAAAAGAAAACCGCCGCATACACCCAGCACTGTACCAATCAAAATCCCGATACTGCCGAGTTTACGCCCCTCCCGCTTTACAATCCGCTTGATTTGCTTTGGCGTTGCACCAATCGTCCGTAGCTGCCCGTAGCTCTTGATTTTGTCATTGATGGAGATACGGAAGATACTCTGGATCACAATATAGCCGCCGATCAGAACAATGGCAATCACGCCAGCCATCAGTGCAAAATCAAAGGATTTAGAAGCATAGGCAAAATACTTGCTGTTCATTTTGGGCATAGGAAGCTGATATTCCTCCGCAATCTCCCTGCAATAAGAGGTCATCAGTTCTTCGCCCAACTGGTCGCTGTTTTTGAAATGGACATAGGCGCGATAGCCAGTCGGGTCAAACCCTTTCCATCCTGTCAGGGCAGCGTTGGAAAGAATGATAGCGCAGGTATTCGCTTCTTTTTCATTTACGCTGTCCATAATGCCGGTAACGACATAATCACCATGAAAACTCTCTGTATCTAAGGTCACAGTGTCCCCGATCTTGGCATTGTTTCCATAGGTGGAAAGAAAGTATTCGCTTACAACAACTTCATTTGCTTTTTCAGGAACCCGGCCCTCTAACAACTCCATCTGCGCCTTGGTAATCTCCATCATTTGCGCGTCGCAATACACATAAGACGCATGATAGCCCTGTTCTGAAAGCTCCTCACCCAGCATATAGTAGCCGCCTACGCGCTCAAACTCCGGCAGTCCTTTCAGGGTTTCAATGTCGTTTTCCTCTACGCCCAGCCAGACCGCCTCATAAGTATCGACAACCTGATTGCGCTGCATTTGTGTCAGGGAGGTAGACACAATTCCCGTAAAGCAGATCAGAAATGCCGCCAGCGCAACGGCAATCACCACCATCAGATTCCGGCGCTTCTCGCTTTGCAAACTTTTCTTTGCCAGCTTCTTTGTAATGGCGCTGGTATCATTCTCAAAAGGCCATGTCATAGCCTGCCACCTCCTTACTCCACAATCTTGCCGTCCTCAATGCGGACAATCCGATCTGCAAGGCGGGCAATGTCGTCATTGTGCGTAATCATCACAACAGTTTGCCGGAACTCTGCACTGGTGCGCTTGATAAGCCCCAGCACCTCGGCGCTGGTCTTGCTGTCAAGGTTGCCGGTCGGCTCGTCGGCCAGCACAATAGCCGGTTTGGTAATCAAGGCGCGGGCGATAGCCACACGCTGCTGCTGTCCGCCGGAAAGATTGTTCGGCATATTTTTCAGTTTATCTTCCAGCCCCAGCAGATGAACGATCTCGTCCAAAAACTTCTGATCCACCGTGTCCCCGTCCAGCTCCACCGGCAGGACGATGTTCTCATACACATTCAGGATCGGAACAAGGTTATAGTTCTGGAAGATAAAGCCGATGTTGCGGCGGCGAAAGATGGTAAGCTGCTCGTCGTTCTTCTTTGCCAGTTCTTCGCCTCGGACAATCACTGTTCCGCTGGTGGGAGTGTCCAGCCCGCCCATCATGTGAAGCAGGGTGGACTTGCCGCTGCCGGAGGTTCCCACAACGGCCACAAACTCACCGTCATTTACGGAGAAGTTCACGCCGTCAAGGGCGCGGGTGATATTCGGCTTTGTGCCGTAATACTTTTTCAGATCAATCGTCTGCAAAACGCTCATACTCAAAACTCCTTTCAAGGCTTTCTGCCTGTTGATAAGGTCATTGTAAAACCCAAATGTCCGCGAAATGTTACAGCGGCCAAAAAATTTCATTGAAAATCGGGGTGAAATGTTACAGCGCTCGGACATTTCAAAAAAATTTACGGCGGGCAGCCGGAAATGGCCGTCCGCCGTAGCTCATGATCTGTTCTAAAACCAATTCGCCTTTTGATTTCTAAATTGAGGAGTATCGCTTTCTTGATAAGGATTGTAGGTATTACGGTTACACCCAAACTCTTTTAATGATTTTATTTTATTGTCCTCTGTCCATTCAATCAAAGAAATACCGTCAAATTCCTCTATATCCCCATTGTTCATTCCATTTTTGAAATACCACTCTACAATCGTTTGATTTTCTTTATGGAAAAATTGCTTGATTTCCCAAACTACCACCTTTCCACGGGTATTCCACTCCTGAAACCAATGTTTTACTGTTTTACGATTGCTATACTGGGGACACCAACTTTCTGTATAGAGTACATCTTCCGCAAAAATATCATCAATGCCCATATCTTTCTGATAAAGCCACATATCAAACCACAGTCGGATTATTTTTTCTCGTTCATTCATAATAGAAACACCTCGCTTGTTTACTTTCATTTTGTAGGCAGCATAATGGAAAATTCCGAACCCTTGCCCGGCTCCGAAACCACTTTGACATAGCCGCCCTGCCGCATTACAATCTCGCGGGCCAGATACAGGCCAATGCCCACGCCCTGCTGTTCGTGTACTTCTTCCTCACGATAGAAGCGCCGGAAGATGGCAGCCTGATTGCTTTCGGAAATGCCCTTGCCGGTGTCGGTCACTTTGATCTCCACATACATTTCCCACAGCACCACCGACACAGCGATTTTCCCGCCTGCCGGGGTGTACTTCACCGCATTGTCCAGCAGGTTAAAGAGGGCTTCCGATGTCCACTTGCTGTCATGGGAAACGGTCAAATCCTCCGGGCAGTCCACGGACACGGCGATTTCCTTTTTCTCCGCCGCATACACGATCCCACTCATGGCCTGCGCCACAGTATCAAAAAGACGGCCCAGCTTCTTATCCAACTGGATCACGCCTGTTTCCAGTCGGGAGGTTTTCACAAGGGCCTGAAAGAGAAAGTCCAGCTTATCCGTCTGGCTGCGGATTCCCCGGATAAAGTCGGTGCGCTCCGCCTCGGTCATGGGCTTTTCCAGCAGGGTGTCCGTCGCCATTTTCAGATTGCTTACCGGCGTTTTCACCTGATGGGAAATATCCGATACAAGGGTCTGTAACTCCTGCCGTTCCTCGTCCACCCGGCGGCGGTTCTCCTGCATGATCTGGTAAAGCCTTGCCAGCCGGTGTCCGATTCTGGCAAGCTGGGTTTCGCTGTCCTCTGGCCGCTGGGGCGCTTCATTCCCGGCGATCATGTGGTCTAAGGTCTGGCACAGGTCAGCGGTAAACTGCGACAGCCGCTTTCCAAACGCCTGCGTCAGTACAAAAATCCCCACAAGGGCGCACAGCAGCAGCGTCCCGCCTGTCAGCAGCACCGCAATCTGTTTTGTCACAAGAAACAGGGCTATGGTGATCCCGGACATGGAGAGGACAAGCTCCATTGCCACCCGGCCAAACAGCCGCTTTACCGAGAGGTTTTGAAACTTCATTTTGCCTCGCCTCCCGTCCATTGATAGCCCATGCCGTAAACAGTCTTGATGTAGGGTGCGCCGCCGTCAGATTCAATCTTGCTGCGAATCCGGCTGATGGAGGTTGTCAGGGTGTGTTCGTCTACAAACCTCTCGTCTATATCCCACAGCTTTTCCAAAAGCTGCCCACGGGTCAGCACTTGCCGGGGATTTTTGCGGAACAGGTTCAGCATTTTATACTCCATCGGGGATAGGGTCAGGGGCTTGCCGTTTAGGGAAGCCGTCTGCTCCGAGAAGTCCAGAAACAGCCGCCCGTCGTCGTAAATGTCCTTGGCCGGTTTGTGGTGTTCCAGCATAGCGAACATGGCTTTGATTTTTCGCTGCAAGGCCCCGATCACAAAGGGCTTTGTGATGTAGTCCACCGCGCCCACCTCATAGCCCCGTATCTGGTCGCTCTCCTGATCGTTGGCGGTCAGGAATATTACGATGGTGTCCGGGTGCTGGGGCTTTATCAGCTTGCACAGCTCAAAACCGTTCCCATCTGGCAGGTTAATGTCCAACAGCACTAAATCAAATTCCCGCTGGCGGATGGCTTCGGCTGCGGTTCTGGCATTTAGAGTAGAAGTCACGCCGTAGCCGTCTGCGGTCAGGTTATAGGCTAACATCTTATTCAAAAAACTGTCGTCCTCGACAATTAAAATCTGCTTCATATCCTCACTTCCTTTGCTTTTTGCAGATAGTATAACAGGCAAATGTCCGAGAATTGTTACAAGGACAAATATATTTATCATATTACAGCTTTTTTATGTGTACTGCAATTTTATAAAAGAAAGGACAGCAGTATCATCAAATTGCTGTCCTTGCGGTTTATTATAGCTGGTAGTGTATAAGCGTGGGTTCATCATATTTGGTGTGGTATCTTTAACTATGGGAAACTCCCCGCTCCCACTTGGATACGGATTTGTCACTCATACCCAGTTTTTCGGCGAGCTGCTTCTGCGTCATACCTAAGTCTTTTCTTTTGCCTGCAATATATTTTCCTATCTTGACGAGATCCATGTGCTTACCTCCTGTGTCTGAGATCATACTATTCTCTTTTCAGAAATAAGTACACCTCCCGGAAGTAGAATCCCGGTATCTACTGTGTTTTCCATTGTATACTCTTCTATTACACCTATTTCTGTTCCAACAATTTCTTCCAGTCATCCGGAAAACCCATCGTTTTCACATCTACTTTTTCATATTTATCTATTAGCAATTCTATTTGATCTACATAAAGATTCCAATGCTTGTCATTCTTTAAAATCTGTTTCATACACAATAATACACCAAACATTCTATTGTTTCCTATACCGGCTTGTGTATATTCTTTGTAAAGAATAGGCGTCTTTGAAAGTTTTGCATTATACAACCTCCCATAATGCGCACAAACATTGCGAACATAAGAAATGCTCTCCAACCAACTTTCCAGATATGTATATCCAATTCCAAAACTCTTGGCAACTGCCTTTTTGTCAGCATTTTTCATGTTTTTGTAAAATTTTGAAAGAGTGCCAAAACTAAATACCTCCACCAATGCATATATAGGCAAATTTCCACCTGCATAATTAGTTTTGAAATTTCTCACAAACGGCGCCTTTGAGTTTCTCCGAACCTCCTCTTCGATATCAGCCATAAATGCCCGATGATATTCTTCGTCCACAAAATTTTGGGGTTCCATATATCCAAGAACTCCATAAACTTCCGCAAAATAATTTGCAATTCTGCATCTGACATTTACTTCTATTTTTTCTATCTCAGCAAATGTCACTTGTCTGAAATTAGCATTGAACAGATATAACTCTACAATCTGCTCAAATGTTACGCCTTCTTCATATTTCCCATTTTTAGGTTTAAATCCTAAACTATACGCCTTAATTAATCGGAAATAGGATATATCATTTAATATCTTCTTGGCATATTCCTCATTCTCAATAATTAAGCCAAGTGATTTCAAGTTTTCTATTTGTTCGTCTATTGTCATCGGTAATGGATGTTGCTTTAGTTCCCCCATATATTTTCCCCCTTAAAATTAAAAGACCCAACGTGGTCCGCATCGTTGAGAGGCGTGTTGGGTTCTGTTATTTTTAGTATATTCTATATGTTGTAAAAATACAATGATTATTTCAAATTACTTAAACTTTTTCTTATACCCGCAGTCGCAATAAGATCCGCCGGAAGCCAGGGTGTATTCCCTGACAAAATTGGTGACACCGCCCGCCTCGCTCATGGTGTAGTCAAACTGGCACATGGCAGGGATCAGCTCAGTAAGTCCCAGTTCCTTCATAAGGGTACAGATTCCGCCTTGCTGTGCTTGTGTCTCTTGCGCACTTCTCTGGCGTGATCTCTGCGGGCCGCAATAGCTTCTGCCTCTTCCTTAGGAATCAGCTTCGTGGTCTTGACGATATATACGCCGCCATCATATGCCTTGCGTACCCGGATCTTGCCCTTGAGATAGCCGTGCTTCTCGCAATAAGCCACGCAGTAATAATGCCTGCCGTTAGCGCTGAACCATTTGATCTTCTTGCGAAGGTTACGATGGCAGAGATAACATTTGCTGGACACGACTTCCTTATCTGCGAAAGCTTCTGTCTTGTCCTTGAATTCCCTGGAAATATATTTTACATAGGTATCAAACTGCGCTTTCACCTCGTCCCTACGGTCCTTCGGAGGACAGAAGGTATCGTAGGACAGGTTCACCACTACCTCCGGGTGCTCCTCCAGTATCCGGATCAGGATCTTTGCCGTATAGTAGGCATCACTGAATGCCCGGTGGAAGGGAATATCCTTCTCAATATGCAGAAAATCGATGGCATATTCCAGATTTCTGCGGATCTTGCGCTCCTCATAGGCAATGGCGAACAGCTTCTGCACATCCAGAAACGGCAGAGGTCCCGGTGCCAATAGCGGCATCTCATAATATGCCATATTCCGCTGTAACTCCGTCAGATCCAGCGTGCCCCAGGTACAGAACAGATACTCCTCCTGTCCGCACCATCTGACAAAATCTCCTCCGACCTCCGGGAACGGCCTTCCACGCTCCAGCTCCTGCATCTGAATATGGATCAGTTTGCTGGTGATCTTGTGCATCTCATGGTAGACCTGTGGTTTCACCAGTTCATTGAATTCGCTGACCATGACACGTTCTTTATTCAGTTTGATGGCACCGATCTCTATGATTTCAAAAGGTAGCTTCTCCACAGCATCCTCTTTACCGGTGTTACTCTGATTCCATTCCAGATCCAGAACGATATATTCCATACGTTCCTCCATATTTTGATATCGGGGTCAAAAGCCCCCGACTTTGATGCCTGCGGATTGCTCCGTGCTACGCACTCCCACGTCTCCGCTCCGCTTCGGTCCGTGCTAGACATGTGCCACTGGCACATAGCACCCCACCCAATATTCGCATATCGTGGGATTATAAATGTCTTACAGTCTTGGCAGTGCGATATCCAATACCTCTTCATGCCAGCAGTGGTCTCCCTCTCTGACATCGTGGATCGGGTATTCCTCTTTTCCGTACAGGCTGTAAGCCTTCCGCACAATATCCATCTGCTCCGTCACATTCACCAGTCCTCTGGGGCCGTTCAGATGGTCATCCCGGCAGGACTGAACCGCCAGCGGTCTCGGCGCAATGAGCGATGCAATATCTCCCATATCAAAGTGTTCCCACAGATGAGGAACATAATTACAGCTGCAATTACCGTTGAGTAATAACAATGCGTCACGATATCCATAGAGATATCCGCTGATGATACATTTTTTCACACGGTCATCCAAAGCAGAGATCCAAAGCGTCTGCATACCACCGCCGGAAAATCCCACTACTCCTAAATCATCAGTATCCCATTCGCCCCGTTCGTATACATAATCGATCAGCCGGGAAGCGTCCCAGGTGCACATACCTGCCACGGTCTCTCCCAAAGGCTCCGCCATATGTGCCAGATGAAAACAGGTACTGGTCAGGAAGGATTTCTCATCGGTTCCTTTCTGCAATGCCTCATCCCTGCGTTCTCCGAAGCCTCTGCAATCCGGACAGATTGCCACATAACCACGCTTCGCCAGCTGCATACCGTAATCATAATGGTAGAATTCGATCATCCGTTTTACCGCGGGAATATCATTGCATCCTGCCACGCTGAATTTACCTGCGCCCTGATGCCCCGGAAGGGCAAGAAAACATTTCTGCTTCCCTTCGTTCTGCTTCGGCGGGATCAGTATATACATAGGCATATATACTTCCGGCTCTACCTGAAGGATCACTTTTTCCCGACGAATGCCGTTCTCCAGCTCCACGACTTCTTCCACGCGGGGGTCCAGATCACAGGTCTCCATATATTTCCATCCCAGAAGCTCTTTCAAAGTCTCTCTGGAAGTCTCTTTCCAACTTTCCCATTCCTCTCTGGTGGATCCGGTGAAAGCATCCTGTCTTGCATAGTTATCGAATTTCTTCTGCATTCCCTTCAGGCTTCCGTAGAAGTGAGGGATCTGAACGATCGTATCTGCCTGTTCCATGACTGCTCCTTGCGTTTTCATTTTCTCTTATTGCTATTCTTACCATTCTCTGCCCTGTGCGTGCAGTCCGTCTTCCACATCTCCTGCAAAAAGGCTCTCCAGCCAGGTATGCGCCAGTTCAACCCAGGAGGTGCATTCCTCCTGTACGGCTCTGCCATCGTTAGTCTCTGTCAGCTTATTCGCCAGTGCCAGCCCGTGCGCTCCCTTTTCATACATATGGAATTCCGTGGGCACTCCGGCTCTGCGGAGAGCGCTGACGAACAGCAGGGAATTTTCCACCGGTACCGACTGATCCGCAAAGGTATGCCAGATGAAGGTCTTCGGCACTTTATTTGTTACCTGTTTCTCCAGGGACAGCTTCTCTCCCAGCTCCTCCTGTCTGCTGCCTAACAGATTCTCAAAAGATCCTCTGTGGGCAAACTCTCCGGAAGTGATGACCGGATAGCATAACAGCAGTCCGTCCGGACGCAGCAGCTCATGCTCGGATGCCGAAAGTCCCTGGCTCTCTGCCAGAAAATCTTCATCCCAGAACACCCCAAGGCTGGCTGCCAGGTGTCCTCCCGCAGAACAGCCTTCCACTACGATCTTGTGGGGATCGATATGCCACTCTTTTGCGTGCTCCCGCAGGAACTTGATGCTGTAAGCCAGTTCCTTTAAGGAAGTAGGATATTCCGCAGGGGCGCAGGAATAGCGCAGCACTGCCGCATGATATCCCATCGCCAGGAATTTCAGTGCCATGGGCTCCGCCTCTCTGTCGGAGGTTCTTGTATAGCCGCCTCCCGGGCACAACAGGATCAGAGGTCTGTCGTTAATGGCCATTGCCTCCGAATACTCCTGAATATAGGTAACTAAATGTGCTCCCGGCAGGGAACCCTCCTGATGCAGTTCAAATGTATTATAGATCATCTTTTTCCTCATTTCCGAGCATTATCATTGAAAAATAAGGCGCAGACCATGTAGCAATACTACCGGCCTGCGTCTTCATCTGCCTTATTAATATTTTCATAACTATTCAGAACCCCATTCGCAAAACGCTCCTATGGAGCTTCTTTTTTGCTCATGTGGTTGCTTCGCCCTATAAATATCATAAAATATTCTTACGAATGCCAGCATTCGACGAATATTTGACGATATTTACATGGCTCTGAATAGTTACATATTATCTTAGTATGCTCTTCCCCAGTATACCATCTTTTTCGCAGGTTTTCCACAACATACGCAGGTATCTGCGATCTGTTCCTGTTCAAAAGGCATGCAGCGGCTGGTAACAGCAAGCTTTTCCTTGATCTTGTCTTCACATTCCTGGCATCCGCACCACATAGCCTTGACAAATCCGGACTTCTCATTGAAGATCTGCTCGAACTCTTCCATGTTATGTGCCACATAAGTATGGCTGTCGCGGTGTGCTCTTGCTCTCTCCAGCATTTCCTTCTGCATGGTCTCCAGGATCTCGGCTGCCTTGGTCTCCAGATCCTCCAGAGCTACCTCGGTCTTCTCTCTGGTATCACGGCGGCAGATCACACACTTGCCTGCCTCGATATCCTTAGGCCCAATCTCCACACGAATCGGATAACCTCTCATCTCAGCCTCTGCGAACTTGAAGCCGGGGGTCTTATCACTGTCATCTACCTTGACACGGAAATCCTTCGCCAGGCGATCTCTCAGCTCATACGCCTTGTCGAGAACGCCTTCCTTTTTCTGCATAACGGGTACAATGCAGATCTGGATAGGTGCCACACGGGGAGGGATCACCAAACCTTCGTTATCACCGTGTACCATGATCAGTGCTCCGATCAGACGGGTGGTCATGCCCCAGGAGGTCTGATGTACATATTTTAAAGTATTGTCCTTGTCTGCGAACTGGATGCCAAAAGCCTTGGCGAAACCGTCACCGAAGTTATGGCTGGTACCGGACTGCAGTGCCTTGCCGTCATGCATCAGTGCTTCTACCGTATAGGTTGCAATTGCACCTGCGAATTTCTCCTTCTCGGTCTTCTGACCCTTGATTGCGGGGATAGCCAGAACCTCCTCCAGGAACTTCGCATATACATTCAGCATCTGCAGAGTTCTCTCCTGAGATTCTTCTGCGGTAGCATGTGCGGTATGTCCTTCCTGCCACAGGAACTCTCTGGAACGCAGGAAAGGTCTGGTCTCCTTCTCCCAACGTACCACGGAACACCACTGGTTGTATACCTTAGGCAGATCTCTGTAGGAATGGATGTCATTCTTATAGAAATCACAAAACAGCGTCTCGGAAGTAGGTCTGACGCAAAGTCTCTCGGGAAGCTCGTTCAATCCTCCCTGAGTAACCCATGCTACTTCGGGTGCGAAACCTTCTACATGATCCTTCTCCTTGTCTAACAGGGACTCAGGAATGAACATGGGAAGATATACATTCTGTACTCCGACTGCTTTGAAACGTGCATCCAGCTCCTTCTGGATCAGTTCCCAGATCGCATAGCCTGCGGGCTTAATTACCATACATCCTTTTACGCTGGTGTAATCACACAGCTCTGCTTTCTTCACTACATCGGTATACCACTGGGCGAAATCTTCTTCCATGGAAGTGATCGCTTCTACCATTTTCTTGTCTGCCATTTTCTCTCTCCTTTTCTTTTTCTGAAAATAAACTGCTCATACGATCTACGGAAACGAAAAACGCCGGGTCATCGCTCCCGAAAAAGGGACCGATCACTCGGCGGTACCACCCTGATTGATACAAATATGTATCCTGCTCTGTCACCGTTAACGCCGGTTCTACGCTGTGCTTCGCCGCTTCCAGGTACATTGCGTCTCGCACAGGACTCCAAGGGAGGTTTCCGATCCTCTGTCATAAGGGGTTCCCAGCCGCACGCCACCGTGTCCTTCCCCTCTCTCTGGGATACTTTCCGATCGTACTGATCCTTTTCATCGTCATTGTCGTATGCAAGTAATTGTAGTGCATGCTTCCGTGATTTGTCAAGGTCTATCTGCTAATAAGAAGATACCTGCCGGAGCTGCATAAAATAAAAGCAGATAATAACGCACCAGGGATATGGGACCCAGAAAGACCGTAAGGCACAGTGCCAGAACCAGCAGCCAACTGTTCCATATCTCTGCCCTCCGCCGCCGGATGCCATAGAAAAACAGGATCACTGCCAGCCAGAAATAGGTGCCGATTGCAAACAACGCACGGATCACCGGAATTTTCTGGTAATAATATTCCAGCGATATCTTACGATAAAATTCTGTCAGCCGGGAACTGATCGTCTTCATTTCCAGTACATTTCTTCCCTCGAAATCAAAGTAATAAATATCACCGTCCGGATCATCCACAACCGATGTCCCCGGATACCAGGCCTGATACGTATTATCCAGAAAGGCTCTCAGATAACATCCCGGATACTTCCATCCTTTTCGGAACCATAGTCTCAGATACTCCAACTTATTTTGAAGAAGTTCTTCATTATTCACATAATTTTTGATCCGGTCTGCCAGAAACGGATTATATTGTGACCACTGTTCTCTGTCCATGATCTGATCCAGCAGCTGCAATTCCTCACTGTCAAACGCCGCTTCTCCCTTATCTGTATATACCCTTGCAATCTGTTGGAGCGGTACACACAGAGCCTCTACCGCGGAACCTTTTTCCGCATGGAGCAGAGTTTCCATTCCCACAGACAATAGCATGGTCAGCAGAATCGTTCCCGCAAACAGTGAAATGATCTTTCTTTTCTGCTTTTTACAGAAAACCGCGCACAACACCAGATAAAGAAAAAACGCATAAATTACATTTTTCCGATACAGCGCTCCCACGATCAGGCTGCACGATAATGCTGCGATTTTCTCTTTCTTCCGAAAAAATCCCTCCGTATTCTCATACAATTCATACAACAGGTGAAATGCAATAAAAAGTGCCAGAGAGCATACCACATCCTTGGTCGTACTGACGGAAAACAAGGCAATCGTCGGCAGAAAAGCATAAAAACAAAATCCGACTCCCAACAGCCATTTTCTATTCAATCGCCGATACCAGAAATCCAGACTATAGGAAAAGGTCGCCGCACAAAGTATCATCTGGAAGCAGGAGTGCAGAAATACTGCCTTCTCCATCGTCCCGAAGATCCGGTATCCTATCGTGATAACGCCTCCCATGACCAACGTGCTGAGTAACGAATGGTGTGTATTATACGGTACCTCAGGATACATCACCTGAGGCACCTGCCCGTAAATATCATAATTATAAAATCCGGGATCATGGGAAAGAAGCACCGGCAACCAGGCTATCAACAATCCTGCAAAAATCAAAAATATTCTCTTTCCGATACCTTTCCCGATACCATCCTCCTGAACTGCCTTATCTCTCCCTGCATGTACAAACAGCCATCGCAGCATCTGTTCAAAAAGTAATGTCTCTGCTATCCACCATAAAATCCAGCCTGCTATAGGAACCTGTTCCAGCCAAGACTGCATCGTTCTATGTACGGAAGTATGGTATTCTATACTGATCCGGCATCCCACTGTCTGACAGGTTGCCAGTAATATCGCAGGTATTCCTACAGCAAATCTGTCAGTCCAGTCCAAGTCTTTCCCGGATGCTGTCCGCTGCAATATTCCAGTCACCCATTTCTTCATATGCGGCATCCATCTTCTCCTTTTCTCTGGCAGCTCGCTCCGTATCTCCGGTCTGAAGAAATGCCTTATACATGGACGCCGCCTCAAAATATCTCGCCACACCATAGCATTCCTTTTTTGTTCCGGACAGCAAGCCGCCGTACGCCATGTCCTCGTGATAATTTACTAACAGGTAGGCATAATTTTCACTCTGCACATTATTCTCCATCCAGTTGGTCTTCGCAGGACGGGAAAAGGCGTAGTTTAATTCCCGGAACATATGAATGGTTCCCCAAAACAATAGCAGGCACAGGGCTATGATCACCAGATTCATCACAAGCAGCGCGCCTCTCTGCTTCTGTGCCTGTTTCAGCTTACTCTTCAGATTTACCATAACCCATCACCTCGCCTTTTTCTTCCAGGAATAAGATTTTTTGTGCATTTGACATCGTACCGAAATTCTCTGCCTCTTCCGGGGTCATGCCAAAATAGGTCTGCAGCAGTGCCTTCTCATTCTCTTCCATCCGGAGAATGGCTTCCTTCTGCTCCTCCGGCAGTTCTCGATATTGTTTTGCCCTATAATCATTATCCACAGGATGCAGAATCCTTTCCAGCTGCTCGTAATAATCCGAAATATTTTCATACAGACCGGGAAGTATGGATACATTGCCAGAGTTGATCGTAACTGCCTTCATCAGACTTTCATAAAAGTAACGATACGCTCCGCTGGCTTCCATGAGCAGCTGATATTTTTCATAATTATTATTACTGCTATAAGGCCGGATGTAATGCCTGTCGCAAAAAGCTGATAAACCTATGTAATCCTCATCTTCCAGATATTGTTCCATCTGTTTCATATAGCTGCTCTGCCGGATCCCTGCATCAAACTGCAGCAAGCCTCTGTGGATGCTCCAGCTACGTGCAGATACTACAAACACCACCACACACAGGATCACCAGCACTGTGATGATTATCATATGTGACATGATCTCCGTATTTTTCTCCGCCACTTCATAGACATCACTTTTGGTATCCTCAAAATTGCTCTTATAATGCTCCATGTCCTTGACATGCTGTGCGGCTTCTTCATTTGGTCTTCCGCAATGCGGACAATATGCCTGCTCCAATGTCAGATTGCCCCCGCAATATTTACATTTCATCATTGCTTTTATGATCCTTTCCTATTCGTTATGCTTCTTAATGTATTCCTCGCAATCCTCATATCTGGGATAACCGTAATTATTTCGCAGACTATCCTCGAATTTTTTCTCTTCTTCTGCGGTAAACGTATAACGGTCTGCCAGACTGTTCAGGGTTGCTTCCACATAAGGACGGATATACTCCCTGTCTTTCTCCGTCAGAATGACCTCGCTGTAGTCCAGTCCCCGCATCATCCAATAATCATCTAAAAGCTGTGTCTCCTGATAGTCGCGAAGTGTCTCTCCACTCTGTTCCATCGCCAGATATTCTCTCGCATCCCGGCAGCTCATGAGCCAGCGGAAAATACCACTGTGTTCCCATCGGTCTATGGTTCTGTTCTCTTCGACAGCCTGCTCATAAAAATCCATCAGTGCTTCCAGATCCTTCTCCTGATAGAGACGGTCCAGTATCGGAAAGTTCTCTTTTTCCCACAGATAATCCGCTCTGGCATCCCTGGGTTCTATATACCGCACCCGGAACACAATTACCGCAAGTATCGCTGCCAATGCCGCCAATAAGATCAGAAGCTTAATCACAAATTTCTGTTTCTTTTTCAGTTTTTTCTTCAGTTCCTTCTCCGGTACCTGCTCCAACTGCTGCATATCCTGCCGCATGCTTTCCAGCTTCCCCAGATATTCCGCTTCGGCGCCCTTGTAATTCAGGCTTCCGCAATAGGGACACTTCGGAAGGGTATCCTCAAATTCTGCCCCACAGGAACTGCAGATGATCTTTTTAACTGTGGTATCTGCCATACAAATCCTCATATCTTTCCACAACCTGCACACTTTGGACTGCCGGCGCAAAGCTGCTTATTGTTCATAATCATTATTAATATACAACACAAAAATGACACGTGCAATGCAGAATCACTTTTTGCACACATCTTGAGGTTTTTGTCTCTTTCCTGTAAAATAAACTCAGTCGAAAAACCTGCCCGCAGTTCAAAATTGCGGGTTGCTGAAAGGAATGACGATCGATATGTATGAGAACGGTTTTCTGGATCCGGCCTATATCACACCGGAGGAACAACAGATTTTAGACGGTAATATTGCCGTTCAGAAGAATCTCTACACCAGCAAACAGGATTTTGTAGTAGAGAGTGATAAATTTTTGGAACACTCCGAAGATGATATTACTCTGCGTCGCCACACCCGCTTTGTGGATTTTCCAAAGCATAAACATGATTACGTGGAGATCTTTTATTGTCTCTCCGGTTCTGTCACACATGTCATAAATGAAGAAGAGATCTGTCTCCGCCCCGGGGAACTTCTATTTATGAACCAACATATCGAACATGCGGTAATAGCCTGCGGCCAGGAAGATCTGGGCATTAACATCATCATCCGCCCCGCCTATTTCCAGAATATCCTGACTTTGATCAACAAGGATAATATTCTGGCGGATTTTATCATCAATGCGCTGGAAGGTGACAGTTGTGTCGGTCAGTATCTGTACTTTACCGTCTCCGATAATCCCTGCATCCAGAACCTCATCCACAATGCGGTCTTCCTTCTGTTACAGCAGCCTCAGAACTGGCATAAGCTCTCGGAACACACCTTTGCCCTGCTGTTCATGCATATCTTAAGCAATGCGGAAAATATTTTATTAGACCAGAAAGATGAGCAGAGCAATGTCCTGATGGTGGTGGTACGCAGATACCTGGCGGAGCATTATGATACCGGAACTCTTCACGAACTGGCTGCACAGATCGGGTACACCCCCTCTTCCCTGAGCCGTATGATCAAAAAATATTCCGGCACTACCTTTAAGGAAATACAAACACGGCAGCGTATGCGAGTCGCTATGAATCAGCTGTCCCACACCGCGCTGCCGGTGTCTGAGATTGCCCTGTCTGTAGGCTATGAGAATCAGAACTTCTTCTACAAACAGTTCAAAAAAATGTATGATATGACACCTAACGAGGCGCGTTTAAAATCGCGCCGATAACGTCAGGCATTCAAGATATAACGGTTCGAGGCTCCTTCGTGTGTCCCTCGGATCGTTATTTTTCATATAAGAATTCTTCCGGAAGGGTCACACCGAAGTCCTTTGCCAGATGGCGAAAATCATCGGGGGTAATGGTCTGTCTCTTATTCGGCTGCATGGACAACATCTTCACCAGGATCTCAGCGGACTTCTCTACGGTATGCATCAGTCCGAAGGTCAGGTCGAAATCCTTGCCTGCGGCAAAGGTTCCATGATGTGCCCAGATGGCCAGATCGTATTTCTTCATCAGTTCGGAGGTAGCTACTGCGATCTCTCTGCCGCCCGGTACCATCCAGGGCACTACGCCCACACCATCCGGGAATACTACGGGGCACTCGGTTGCCATCTCCCACAGTTCTCTGGTGAATACCTTATCCTCCAGAGGAAGCACGAAGGTCAGCGCAATGATATTGGTGGTATGTGCATGATATACCACACGGTAGTCGGGATCCTGCAGCTTCTTCACTTCCAGATTCATCAGGTGGCTGGGGAGCTCGGAGGTAGGTCTGCCCCCGTTTACCAGCCCCCATACGATACGGTAATTCTCACCCTTGTCGTCAAGTTCGATCATGCAGATAGAATCTTCCGGCTTAATGCTGACATTACGAAAATATTTGCCACTGCCGGTCACCAGGAAATACTCTCCTGCCAGTGCGGGAACTGTGGTGCCGATGGGCTGGAACTCCTTCGGCTCAAAGTTCTCCTTTACCTGTTCTACCTCTTCCGGCTTCACACGGTAAGACAGGTTGCCGCCGTTACGTTCATGCCAGCCTTGCTGCCAGCCGTCATCTGCCATTCTGATAAATCCCTGTACAAATTCTGCATCTAAAAATTTCATGATAATACCTAGCCTTTCCATTGCCTGTGAACTCCGCCCACAGGCATATTGTTTTTAAATCATAAACATTCGTAACTATTGCGAATTTCATTCGCAAAATTGCTCTTTCAGAGCTTGCTTTTTGCTCCTGTGGTTACTGCGCCATATTTACACAAGTGCCCTTACCGTGTGATCACATCTACCGGTACGTTCAGTATTTTAGCAACCTTTAAAATGGTGTCAATATGTCTGCCGGCAGCTGCTGCCATATGATGGGTAGGGCCTGCCTCGCTCCAACGGTTCACGAACTCTCTGCAGGGGATTGAGAATTTGGTACGCATATTGGTGTCACCGAAAGTGAAGATCGGGCCGGGCTGATTCTCGCCTTCTGCCACAACGAACTTGAAGTTGCCGTCCTTATCCTGCGTGATAGCCAGATAGGTCACAGGGCCTACGGGAGGATAGAACTGAGTCAGATATCCGCCGCCTACCTTGCCGTGGAATACCTTAACGATCTTCATGGTGGGCTTATGTGCCAGAGAGATATCCGCATCGCCGGATCCGGAATGACCGATGATGCAGATATCCTCGTTGAAATCAATGGAGTACATCTCGGACAACTGTCCCATACCGGAGATCGTCTTCAGAATGGACATTGCCATGGCAACTTTCATATCACCTTCTACGGCACATGCGGTACCTTGCTTGATCAGCATGGAAAATGCAGGGATCAGCATGGAATCCAGTTTACCGGCTACTCCCTGTGCCTTACCGGCATAATGGGAGGCGATCATGCTTAAGTCTTCATCCTTCGCCCACTGCTCGAAAGCAAGCACATGCTTTGCCATATCCAGAATATCTTCGTCATCTGCGGTAGCGCCACCCTCTACTTCGAAGGTATCGATGATGTCCTGTGCCTTCGCTTTAATAGCTTCGGTATCGGTAATATCGTCTGCAATAGCCCACATATCTTCCCAGTCAAACTGCTTGGTATACAGGCCCATTCTGTTGTAAAGGTTGGTCTCATCGATATAGAGATCCATCATTCCGGGATAAGGGCGGCCGATCTGGGCAATATTGGTCTGACGGAAACGTCTGCGGACCTGAGCTGCCTTACACCAATCTTCGATCTGAGCTGCCACCTCGGGGTCGCCGCCTTCTACCACGCCGGTGATTACAGCATGTCTCTTGCCTGCACGCTCCAGGTCTGCCACAGCCTCACCTACGGCACCACAGGCATACAGGTCACCCAACCAGATGGGAATATCGGTATTGGCATAGTCCGGTGCCAGCTTCTTCTGCACATTGATACATACTACAGGCACGTCCAGATCGCGGATTGCGGGAAGTACGTTATAGGAAGTTGCATAGGTCAGCAACTGCAGGAATACCAGATCTACGTCTGCAGCACGGAATTTATCACCTGCTGCCATAGCCTGTTCCTTGGTGGTCACCATGCCACCATCAACGATATCTACAGTATCGGGAATCGTCTTCTTGAAATCCTCATACTGTGCCTCGAAATTAGGTACCAGCTGGGGGAACTGGGGCAGATATGCTCCCAGAGCGATGGAAAATACACCGATCTTTGCCTTTGTGTTTACTAACATTTCTGAATCTCCTCCTTTTTCTCCGCCTTCCCAATCAATATGGGAAGCAAATAATTCTCGTTTGCAAGAATATATTTTCAATCTGCCGGAACATACGTCTTAATCTCAAAAGAATCTCTCACACACTGTCTGGCACCTTTTAAGTCTGCCAGATCTCCCGCATGGATCATCTGTGCCAGCAGATTCCCGATGGCCGTTGCTTCTCCGGGACCTGCATATACGGTTTTCCCTGTGGCATCCGCCGTCAGCTGGTTCAGATAAGCCGCATTGGAGCCTCCACCGATGATATGGATGCTGTCATAGATCCTGCCTGCAATGGTTTCCAACTCCTTTACGGTCTCTCCGTAAGACTGCGCCAGACTGCGATATACCACTGCTGCCAGCTCTCCTACGGTCTCCGGAACCGGCTGACCGGTTTTTTGGCAATACTGTTTAATTGCTTCTATCATACTGTCCGGGGATAAAAAGCTTTGATCATTCACATCCACTCTTGATGAAAAATCCCTGCTTTCCTCCGCCATATCACACAGCTGTGCAAAAGAGTAGGCATCCTGATATTCGTGTCTCACCGACTGGATCATCCACAGTCCCATAATATTTTTCAGGAAACGGAACCGGTGATCGTAACCGCCCTCGTTGGTAAAGTTGGCCGCTGCGGCATCCTCTGTAATGACCGGTTTCAGGGATTCGATTCCCATGAGAGACCAGGTTCCCGAGCTGATATAAATGCCGTCTCCTTCTGTCTGAGGAACTGCCATTACGGCCGATGCGGTGTCATGGCTTCCGCACAGTACCACTTCCAGATCGAATCCTACTTCCTTCTGAATCTCCGGAAGCAGCTGGCCCACTTTCGTTCCGGGCATCTGCAGCGGCAGGAAAATATCCTCCGGGTAACCCAGCTTGCGGATCAGCTCCTTATCCCACTGATAAGTATGCGGATCTACCAGCTGTGTCGTTGAGCCGTTGGTATACTCCGACAGCTTATTGCCTGTCAGGCGGAATCCAAAATAATCCGGCAGCATCAGAAGTGTCTTCGCCTGTTTCATAATCTCCGGGGTCTTCTTTTCCACTGCCATAAGCTGATAAATCGTATTAAAAATCTGCTTCTGAATACCGGTTCTGGCATACAGTTCCGTCTCCGGCAGTATTTTCGCCACTTCCGCATCCATTCCGTCAGTACGGTGATCTCGGTAGCCGTAAGTATCTCCCAGAATCTGATCTTTTTCATCCAGCAATACATAATCCACAGCCCAGGTGTCGATTGCCATGCTGACCGGAAGCTTGCCCAGTTCTTTGCATTTTTTCATTCCGTTCAGAATCTCACCGAACAGCCGCTCCACATTCCACAGAAGCTTGCCGTCCTTATGATCCATTCCGTTTTCGAAACGGTAGATTTCTTCTAATTCGATTTTGCCGTTCTCCAAATGTCCCAGAATATGTCGTCCGCTGGAAGCACCGATATCCACGGCCAGGTAATATTTCTCCATAAGATATCCACAGCCTCCTTTATCTGAAACTGAATACCTGTGTAAGAAGCGGCTGTGCTCCTGTAACAGGATCCTTCTCCATGATTAGAATATCTTTCATATATTCATCCCATTTTTTCACTACATCGCTCTCTGCCTGCACTTTTGCCGCATAGTCGACGCCCTTTTCACATTCGTAATAACCGAACAGTTCCTCGCCCTGCATCCAGATAGAGTAATTTACAATTCCGGCATTTGCCAGAACTTCCTTCATCTCCGGCCAGATGTTGTCATGTCTCTTCTTATATTCCTCCTGCATTCCCGGTACAATTTTTCCGCGCCATGCGTATTTTTCCATACAAACCACCATACCTTTCTCACTCATTATTTTCGTTGCAAATCTGCTCTGTTACCCAATCTCTGTCGCAATATTCCTCTGCTTCGGGCATCAGCTTTTTCATAATCTGTGCTTGCAGAAGCACAAACTTGTGCTTTTAACGATATTATAGAAAACATAATCTGCTTCTGAAATGACATTATTTGCTCCCTGGACTGTCCGATTTTGCCCGATCCTGAGAATAGCTGTTTATTACAACGTGGGAATTGTGTTATGATACAATAAGTTCACCCGTATAAAGCAGCCGCCGTGGATAAATTGTACCGCAAATTTGATCACGATAGCCGCCCAAGCAAAGAGAGTATGAAAAATACCATCGTTATGTATCATAAATAATAATTTAGAAAGCACAATTTTTATGGAACGTACATTAACCTATACAACAGATCATTTCATATCACCCCTGCCGGTCAACCATTTTCTGAAGCAGAAAGGGTTTTCTTCCCAGAATCTGGTGCAGTTAAAAAAAGACCCCACCGCCGTGCAGGCAAACGGGATTCCCTGCTTCATGAATCATATATTGCAGCCGGGAGATACCTTGACGCTGCATATCCACGAGGAACACTCCTCGGAAAAAATCCCACCGGTGGAGCTGCCGCTGGATATCATCTACGAGGACGAGGATCTCATGGTGATCAATAAGCCGGCAGGCATGCCGATCCACCCTTCCATGAACAATTATTACAATTCCCTGGCAAACGGCCTTGCCTATTATTTTGCACAGCAGAACTGTCCCTTTGTGTTCCGTTGTATTAATCGTCTGGACCGGGATACCTCCGGACTTACGATTATAGCCAAGCATTATGTCAGTGCCGGAATGTTGTCCACCATGATCGCCAACAAGACCAGTTCCAGTATCACAAGGGAATACCTTGCCATTGTAAAAGGCTCTGTGCTGCCTTCTGAGGGTACGATCACCGCTCCTTTGGGACGTAAAGAAGGTTCTATCATTGAACGCTGTGTGGATTTTGAAAAAGGGGAATCCGCTGTTACCCATTACCGGGTTTTGGACGAAAAAAATGGACACAGCCTGGTCTCTCTCATCTTAGAGACCGGCCGCACCCATCAGATACGGATTCATATGAAATACCTGGGCTATCCCCTGATCGGAGATTATTTGTACAACCCGGATATGGAGCAGATACAGCGACAGGCGCTGCATGCCTGGAAGCTGTCCTTTGTCCATCCCATCACCGGCGAGAAAATGCAGTTCACAGCACCTCTGCCGGAGGATATGGCGAAGGTAGCGGGAGATACCCCATGGAACATATCCTGAATCTGCTTAATCTACAAGCAGTCATGCAGATTCCTATGGTGCAGTATTATGCACGCAGTTTCTTCAGTGCTTTCTCCCGGATCAGGCATTCACCGTGTTCTTCCAGATATCTTATCTTCTGCTCGTCTGCGGCATACAACGCTGCGAATTCCATAGCCTGGATGCAGGCTCTACTGTAGCGCTCGTAGGACGCACCGCCCTTCTGCACATAGACATAGCAGGTGCCGTCTTCCATCCGGTACAACGTGCTGTTGATCCGCAGGTTCGCCGGTAATACGGCGGCATATTCGATCACTCTGCCGATATTGCGGAAGGCAAAAATTGCAAACTGGGGCTTTGCCGCTTCCTCTGCTTTTCCCTTTGCTTTCTTATTTTTCCCGGCATTGTTCTCCGTTTCTTCCTTCGCCTGTTTTCCCAGCGTAGCGCCGATCTCTGCCTTCTTCTCCTCGAAGACCCGTTTCATTTCCTGCAAAGCCTGCAACAGCTGTGCACCGTTTTTATTCTCCAACGGTTCTTTCTCGGAAAATACCAGTACCAGTCCCTCATCCGGCAGCATCATGATCTGCAGGTCAAATGCGTACTTCGGCGGCTTGTAGCCTACCTCTTCCTCTGCCTGCTCAATAATCTCCTGTACCACCTCTTTGGCCTTATCACTGCGGGTCACAAAATCTTTATAATCAATCTCGTACTCTTCCAATTCTTCATTGGACAGGAAGCACTTTACTGTCTTGTCATCAATTCGTTCTATTTTCATAGCTATCACGTATAATCCAATTATCCTCTTTTGAGGGTAATGGATTATTCTCCTTTCTCC
>NZ_QUEC01000030.1:0-47973 GCF_003478095.1 Clostridium sp. AF34-10BH | reverse complement strand
CGTATTGTGACCGCTTATGTACCGCTACGCTCTGCGACAGAGCGCGAGCGTGCTGCGTTTCTTATACCCTGCCAAGGGCTACGGGGATTTGATAGCATTTCTTAACTAACTTTCTATTTACTCTACAGAAACAGTATAGTAATAAATAGGTTGTCCGCCATACTGCAGTTCAATATCGCATGCAGGATAAGCCTCTTCCAGATCTGCACGCAGTGCTTCAGCAGCATCTTCTGCTACATCACAGCCATAGTATACGCTGATCAGTTCGGAATCCTCATCTACCAGCTCGGCGATCATATCACGGGTCACCTTTACCATATCGGTGCCAACGGCTACAATACCCTGATCACCGATACCCATGAAGTCATCCTTCTTGATCTCCTTGTCATCGATCACGGTATCACGTACCGCATAGGTAACCTGGCCGGTCTTGACATTCTTGATCTCACGGAGCATGGTCTCTTCATTCTCTTCCACAGACAGCTCAGGAACAAAGTTGATCACAGCAGTGATACCCTGAGGAATGGTCTTGGTGGGAATGACTAAAAGCTCCTTGTCAGTCATCAGTTCCGCTGCCTGATTGGCTGCCAGAATGATGTTCTTGTTGTTCGGAAGCACGAAGATTGTCTTCGCATTCACCTTGTCTACTGCATCCAGAATATCTGCGGTACTGGGGTTCATGGTCTGTCCGCCCTCGATGATATAATCCACACCGAGACTCTTGAACAGTTCACTCAGGCCGTCACCTACAGAGACTGCCAGAAATCCTACTTCCTTGGGAGGCTGTGCAGCCTTCTCTTCTTCCGCTTTCTTCTGCGCTGCTTCTTTTTCGGAGAGCTTGAACAGCTTCTCCTGATGCTCTAAGCGCATATTGTCGATCTTCATGTTGGATAATGCACCATACTTCAATGCCTTCTGGATAGCCAGACCGGGATCATTGGTATGTACATGTACCTTGACCACATCGTCATCCGCAACACATACGATAGAATCACCAATGGACTCTAAAAATGCCTTGAAATCCATCTCTGCTTTTACGTTGAAAGGCTTATTTAACAGAATGATGAATTCGGTGCAATAACCGAACTTGATCTCTGCCTCTGCCTGTACTTCCAGAGAACTCTTGGTATCCTCTGCCTTCGCAGTAGCTGCGGGAGCTACGGTCAGATCGATCTCCTTACCTAAGAATGCGTCATACGCACCACTTAAAACTTCTACCAGACCCTGTCCGCCGGAATCCACTACGCCTGCCTGCTTTAATACGGGCAGCATCTCAGGCGTCTGGCTCAGTACGTAACGGGCATGTTCGATCACAGATCCTAAAAACTGCTCCAGATCCTCTGCACCATCTTCACACAGCTCCTTTGCCTTATCGGAAGCACCTCTTGCTACCGTAAGGATCGTACCTTCCTTCGGCTTCATAACAGCCTTGTATGCGGTCTCCACCGCTTTATCAAATGCACGGGTCAGAACAGGAATATCCAGAACCTGCTCTTCCTTGATGCTCTTAGTAAAGCCACGGAACAGCTGGGACAGGATAACACCGGAGTTACCTCTGGCACCACGCAGGGAACCGCTGGAAATAGCCTTGCACAGGGCAGCCATATCTGCATCCTCGCCCAGTGCTGACACTTCTCT
The DNA here is from genome assembly GCF_003478095.1 of Clostridium sp. AF34-10BH. Classification (NCBI taxonomy): domain Bacteria; kingdom Bacillati; phylum Bacillota; class Clostridia; order Eubacteriales; family Clostridiaceae; genus Clostridium; species Clostridium sp. AF34-10BH. The sequence continues at coordinate 46,335 of NZ_QUEC01000030.1, read as the reverse complement.
TGCAGCAGACATGATCGTCATGGTCATATTGGTTCCGGTATCTCCGTCAGGAACGGGGAATACGTTCAGTTCGTTGATCCATTCCTTTTTATTCTCTAAATTCTTGGCGCCGGCTAAGAACATCTTGGAAAGCATCTTAGCGTCGATTTGTTGTAAAGCCACAATTACTTCCTCCTTAATCAATCACTCTTACACCTTCAACAAAGATGTTGATCTTTTTGATCTCAATACCGGTAAACTCTTCCACTTTGTATTTTACGTTGCTGATCAGATTGTCGGTGACAGCCAGAATGCTGACGCCGTAAGCTACGATCACGTGGAAGTCCAGAACCAGTTTATTGTTGTCCAGGGACACATTGATGCCTCTGGTGATGCTGTCCATCTTAAGCAGCTTTACCAGACCATCCTTCATGCTGACTCCGGCCATACCTACGATACCAAAGCACTCTACCGCCACGCTGCCGGCATACTGTGCAATGACTTCATTATCAATGACAATATTTCCCATATGGGTATTCATAGAAGAACCTTTCATATAGAACCTCCTTCATATTCGGATCACTTGTTTCTTCCGATATGTCTGCCTGAAAATCTACAGTTCAGACATATATAAATGTATTTTAACAGCTTTCCTTTGAAAAAGAAACAAGAAAATAAAAAAAATAAATATTTTTTGCTTGCTTTTATTTTGGTTTTCTGTTAATATATCAATGTTGTGAGCATTTCACACGTATTTTATTGAAAAAATTTGTTTAAAAGTAAGCGTAAGATGCGCGTTAGATCGAGGAGGTGTCAAGATGGCTAAATGTGATATTTGCGGTAAGGGCGTTCATTTTGGTAACAACGTAAGCCATTCTCATAGAAGAAGCAACGCAATTTGGAACTCTAATGTTAAGAGCGTTAAGTGCAAGGTTAACGGCGGAGCTAGAAGAATGCATGTCTGCACCAGCTGCTTAAAATCTGGTAAAGTTGAAAGAGCTTAATCTTCTGCGATAATATTGGATTTTAAAAAGCCAGAAATGAAATTCATCATTTCTGGCTTAATTTTTTGCTTGTAATTTTCCATGCAGTTACCAGAACCGCTCTTCCTGTTTCCGTTTCAGATATTCCTTGTTGATCTGTCCGGCCAGTTCACCGTCACCGAACAGGTTGTCCGGATGAAAGATCTTGATCAGATCCCGGTATCTCTTCCGTAAAGCCAGTGGATTATTGACTCCCCGGAATAAAAGCTGTACCGCTGTAAAACTGCCTTCTCCGGTAGCCTGCCCTGTGGCCTGCTGTTCTCTGGCTTCCTCTATGAGTATCTGCCGTTCCTGTTCGAACTTCTTCCGGTCTTCTTCCAGCTGTCGGAACCCCTCCTGTAAAATGGCCATTTTCTTCTCAAAAAACAGATTCTCTTCCTTCAGCCGTTTCCGTTCCATGATTGTACGACGGTTTAATTCATCCAGCTCGTCCCGCAGTTTCACCCGCTCATCCAGAAATTTGTTCCGGGCCTGTTCCAGTTCCGTACGCTCCTGCTCCAGCTCTGAGCGTTCCTGTTTCAGACGCATATTTTCCTGGAAAAGCCACAGTTTTATTTCTTTCAGTTCTTCGGTACTCTCTGCCTTAATGACCTCTTCCCAATCAATCATACTGCACCCTCTTACTCGCAACCACAGAAAAGATAATACCCTGCAAATAATAAAAGTGCTACCATGATCAAGCCGATAAAACGGTTATGGATCACAAGCATGAGCAGCATGCCGACAGCCACAAAAAAGAGTATCAGACCAATGATCTTCTTCATCTATCAAACGGATCCAGACTGTTCTCACTTTATTATATGCAGAGTATTTTAAATATTACTTGTCTTCTGTAGTTTTCTCTTCCTCTTCAGGAAATGCGATATCTACCACTTCCGCATCGGACATTTCTTCTTTTTCCTTCGGCTGGGTAAATTTATCTACGATATCGGGAATCATATCCAGAATCTTGGTGACTGTATCCTGATTCTTGATATTTACCAGCTTGGTGGAACCGTTTTTGATGACCAGAACCGCACTGGGGGTCATCTTACCGCCTAAGCCTCCGGCTCCGGATGCGGATTTTTTCTCGGAATTATTGCCGGCTCCGGCACCGACACCAAAGGTGACATCCACAAGCGGCAGGATGATCGTATCGCCGATCTTTGTAGCCTCACCGACTACGGTTTTAGTGGATAACACGGTATCCATACCCTTCAACAGGGATTCTACAACGCCCTGAAACTGATTCTCTTTGTCTGCCATAACAAACCTCCTGTTTTACACTGTTATTTTTTTTGTGTCTTCTGATATTGTCTGATTTTATGCAACAATTCCCGTAATCGCCGATCTAAAAGCAGTCGGACGGAATGGAATAATACACAGGCCGCGGTAAAATGTCCGGAAGCCTTGAAATCCCCTTCCAGAATCGCCTGTTCAAAATCCGGGGTAATGCAGATCCCCTTTCCCAGCTTCGGAAGCACCATTCCGTAGATACCATACAGATATCCCGTAGTATCCGGGGAACCGGTGCCGACCGTGGCATTGACCGTAAGCTTTCTCGGGCGCAGCCGCTTCCAGATATGTCCGAAACGTTTCCCGGCATGTTTCAAAAGTCCCTGGGTATCCGGGTCATTCCATAGGTTCTTGTAAAATGCAATGTTTTCCAGAATATTTTTGATTTTATCACAAATCTTTCGGACTGTGTACCGGATTCTTGTAAAAAATCCGTACAGACGATCCGTAATCTTCCCGGGAGCTTCTCCCGCTGGCTCCGGCGTTCCCGGTTCCGGGATTCTGGAATTCTCCCTTTCCGCAGCAGACTCAACATCTGCGGCCGTTGCCGAGAATGCCGTGGGATCTTCTGCTTCGATCAGCTTAGGCGTCCCGACAGATTCCGGGGTATGTTCTTCTGTTGTCTGCTCCGCAGAAGCGGGTGTTTTCTCGTTCCCTGTCGTTTCCGTAGATGTCCGGTCTGTTTTCTCCGGCTTCTCTATGGAAGAATCATATAGCGTAAAGAATAAAAACTTTACGCAAATTTTCCCGGGATCAGGATAATCGCAGTTCATCCGCAATAGACCGAACAGCCATTTTACTCTCGCGGTGATAAAGAATTCCTCTACCGTCCGTTTTCCGGCAGCTTTGTAAGAAATCGGAAAGAACAGAACCAGGAGAATTACCACCAGTGCGATTCCCAACAGGATCAGAAGCACGATCCCAAGAATACTCAATATTTTAAAAAGAATCGTCAACATAGTAAATACTCCCGCAGATTACAGTCCCCTCTGGCTTTCAGGCACTCTCCGGTGATCCGTTCGATCAGCTGCAGCGCATCCTCGTAGCCGGAAGCCATACCGAGAACGAGAAATTCTTCGTCCTTATAATGAGGCTGTACCAACTGTCTGGCATCAAAAATATCCAGCTGATCCGCGGGATTTCTGGCCGGAGTGATCAGATATACATTGGCCAGAAGAGGCTTTTTATTCAGCCTCTTTTTTAGTTTATCCAGTTTTTCCGGCGCGATGCCCTCTCCAAGATAGAGATTTTGCGCAAACTTCAGCTTTCCTGCCATACACAAGTTCCTTAAATCTTTTTCTCCTAGTATAGCATAGTTTCCTTTATATTACAATTTTTGTTACTTGACTTTTTAGCATGATATTTTATACTTGAATTAGTACAAATGAGGAGGATACAGCTTTGAAGGTTATTACTAAAATGGAGTTACAGCCGGATATGGTCCTGGGGGAGGACATTCTGGATCAGGATCGTGTGATCTACCCTGCAGGAACCACCATCACTCCGCAGATCATTGAGAAATTGAAACGGTACAATCTGGTATGTGTCACCATAATGGAAGATGTTGATTTCGCCACTACACATTATGCCAAGATTCGTTTTGATTCTAATTTCAAAGCATTCGAACGTGCTTATCCGTTGTTTTTGGGACAATATAAATTAGCCATGAAACAACTGCTGATCATGGGAAGAAAACCGGCGGATATTATTCTGCTGACAATTTACAACGAATTGTATTATTATATTACTTCCGGCCCGGTACTGTTAGACTATCTGTACAATCTGATGCCCAGTGAGGATGAACTCACCTACACTCAGGGATTGAACGCTGCTCTTCTGGCCGGAACCTTTGCCGACTGGCTGGGAATGAATGAAGAAGAGAAAAATACGCTGATCCTCTGTGGATTCTATTATGATATCGGTAAGCTGCAGCTGCCCTACGAACTGCTATGGAAGCCCGGCAAACTGACGGATGAAGAATTCAAAGTTATCAAGACTCATCCTGTAGTCGGTTATACCACCGTACGTAATCAGGATCTGAATGAGCATGTGAAAAATGCTGTGATCATGCATCACGAACGACTCGATGGCAGCGGCTATCCTTACCATATGTCCGGACAGAGAATTGATGTCTTCGCAAGGTATATTGCCATTATTGATGCCTATATTGCCATGGCGTCTCCCAGAACCTACCGTAATGCGTTGACACCGTTACAGATTCTTGGGAATTTCGAAAAGAGTCTGGATAAATATGACGTGGAATTATTGATGCCGATCATGAAACGTATTGCAGATGCCCAGATCGGAACCAGCGTGGAACTGAATGACGGAAGCATCTGGGAAGTACTGATCATTCATCCCAACAAATACTCCCGTCCCATTTTAAAAAATGATAAAAACGAATTTGTAGATCTCTTGCAGAGACCGGATCTGGAAATCGTCAAGAATGTTTAAAAATATTTCAGAAAAGCAGGAATAATCAATTTTTCCATTGATTATTCCTTTTTCTTTCCTGATAATCCGCATAGGCTTTTTCCAGAATCTGCTTTTCATTGGCAAATTTCAGAAGATGATATGCTTCATGATATTTGTAAAAGCCGGAATCCACAAAATACTCTTCTCTCTGGGGCTTGCTGTAATAGCTGTCCGTTCCCATCAGATACCAGTGGACTTCCTTCTCCACCACATCTTCCGGTACGGTAAAAGAATACTCGCTTCTGCCGATATAATCTACAATGTATGCCTTGGAACCGCTTTCCTCCAGTACTTCCCTGAGTGCAGTCTCCTCATGGGTCTCCCCGGCTTCGACGGTACCCTTCGGCAATACCCAGCCTTCATATTTATTCTTAATGTTCTTATACAGCAGCAGGATCTTCCCACGAAAGATCACAACGCCACCGCAACTGGTAGCCTCTATCATGATTCTTTTGACTCCTCCGATCACTCTTTCTGGTTGAAGTAAGCATCAAACAGACGTCTTGCAATGGGAACTGCGTAATCACCGCCACTTCCTGCACCCTCTACGATAATGGTGACACAGACTTCCGGGGCTTCTGCGGGAGCAAAACCGGTAAACCAGGCATGGCTGTCACCCTTGATATTATTGTATTCCGCAGAACCTGTCTTACCGGCAGCCGTATAGTTTAAACCTCTTAACTTGGAAGCAGTTCCCTCTTCCACAACATCGGTCATCAACTGTTTCAGAATCGCAGATTCGTCCTCTGTCATCAGACGGCCGTATTCCGATGCCTTAAAGCTTTTTACCACAGTACCTTCATCATTTTCCACATGATCAATGACATAGGGTTTCATCAGAACACCATTGTTGGCAATGGCACAGGTGATCATATTCAGATGCATCGGTGTGATCTGGGTCTTACCCTGACCGATGGAGGTCTGCATCATTTCCGCGGAAGGTGTACTTTCGGAGACGATAGCCGAGCTTTTGGCATAATTCAGCGTAAGTGGCAGATCTTTATTGAACAAAAGGTCATTCAGTGTCTCCTGAAAAGCCTCTCTGTCCAGGCTCATTCCAATATTGGCAAAGGACGAGTTACAGGATTTTGCAAAGGACTTCTGAAAGCTGACCTGTCCGTGACTGGAACCGTGATAACAACTGATTTTGCTGTCTCCCACCCGGAAAGAACCATTACAGTTATAAGAATAATTCTGATACGTGGTGGGATTCTCCCGGATATATTCCAATGCCGTTACGATCTTGAAGGTGGATCCGGGCGGATATAGTCCCTGGGTGGCGCGGTTCAACAGTACTGTACTGGAATCATTGTCGATCAGATCATCCCAGATCTCCGGAATGGTATTCGGATCAAAATCGGGATGAGACACCATTGCCAGAATCTTGCCGGTAGACACTTCCGTTACAATGATGGCACCACGGTAAATATCCAGCTGGTCGTTGGCCACCTGCTGGATATGGACATCCAGTGTGGTATATACATTATCTCCGGGATTCTTTTTCCCGGCAGTATCGTTTTTCACTTTATTGCTCAGGGAGGTATTGGTGTTGATCAGATAGTAATTGGCCAGAGCCTCCACTCCCATGCGTCCCTGGGTGGAATAACCTACGATATGAGAAAACAGATTCTTATACGGATAGTTTCGAGTCTCCTCTTCATCCGCATCCAGTATCGTCTCTGCCAGAACATCCCCATCCCTGGAATAAATGGATCCGCGGTAATTGCGGGACAGCAGAATCTGCTGACGGGAATTATAACTGTTGTTGATCATATCCTGTTCGCTGGTTGCCACAAAATGACACAGATAGACCAACAGGCACAAGAACAGGACACCGATGCTTCCGGCAGAAAGCCAGATTTCCCGCTGGTTGCCCATACGTTTTCTGTTCCGGGCGTCCTTTTTGCTGTCGGCATCTTTTTTCTGTGTATTTTTCTGCGTATTCTGCGCCTTATTTTCTGCCACCTCTGCGCTCTCCTTCCTTCTGCAGGCGAATATAGATTCCCTGTATAATGAAAAACATGATCATGGTCGTCATGACGGAACTTCCTCCATAGCTGATGAAAGGAAGTGTCACTCCGGTCAGTGGAATGAACTTGGTACCGCCGCCAATGGTCAGGAATATCTGGAAAATATACATAATACCGATGCCGTATACGATCAGCTGATAGAATCTGTCATGAATGCATACTGCCACCCGCATCATTTCCAGAAAACTGCTGACACAGATCAGGATCAGACATATTCCGAAGATCACGCCCAGTTCCTCGCAGATGGAAGAAAAGATAAAGTCCGCTTCCACATAAGGAATCGCTGTGGGATTACCTTTTAACAGTCCCATGCCGAACCAGCTTCCACTGCCGATGGCAAATAATGACTGGGTGATCTGATAGCCTTTATTGTCAATATATTTCCAGGGATCCTGCCAGGCCAGTACTCTGACCCGTACATGATCAAACAGCTGATAAGCCAGATAAGAAGCCGCACCTCCGCCGACAAGTCCTGCCAGAAGATACAGATAATTTCTTGTGGCAGCAAAAACCACAAAAACAAAGCCCACGAAAAAGATCAAAGCACTTCCCAGGTCCTTGGATACTACCAGGATCACCACATGGGCTCCCGCAATGATCGCCGTCAGAACGACTCTCTGGAAGGAGACATTTTCCCACAACGCTCCCGCCAGAAAGAACAGGAACAGGATCTTGACGAATTCCGAAGGCTGGAACGTGATTCCTCCCAGGGAAAATGAAATCTTGGAACCATGGGTCACCTCTCCCAGGATCAGCACCGTACTGAGCAGCGCAATTCCCAACGTGGCATACAGCCAGGTGATCTTCTTAAAAAAGTGGATCTTTCCCAGCAGATACGGAACCAGCAGGGAAAAGATCAGAGATACCAGTACGATCACATATTGCCGGATGGCCTTGTCAAAAGATAATCTCGATACGATGCAAAGACCGATTCCCAGAAGCATACACATATTATTCAGCAAAAGCCTGTTAATATTCTCGTAGATCAGCGATACCATCGTGATCGTGGCAAACAGAAAGATCAGTATAAATGCAAAGAAAAACAAATACTGAAAATCTCCGCTGACAAGGGACAGGTTCAGAAAACAGAGGACCTGCACCAGAAACATCAAAAGATCCTGTAAAATAAATACTCCACGATGCTTCTCTCCCACCGGATACCGAAAGGTATAAAAACAGCTTGCCGTATATAACACCATAAAAAAGGCGATAAAATATTTGGATAATTCAATCACATATTCCTGCATGGATCCAAAACCTTTCTGTCTATTCTACTCCACGTTTTTCATGACCGGTGGTATATTCCCCATAGGGCAATTCCTTACGGGTACCGGCAAAATACTCCAGGACTTCCAAAGTCTCGGTCTCATTTTCCGTGGTAAAATCCAGCCGTCCGGTCACCAGGCCGCTCCATTTACATAATTCCTTGTGCAAGGAAAGCGGAACACTGTTATAGATCACATTAAAACAGTGGGTACAATTCCGCTGAACCGGAAATCTTTTATGATAGCGGTCGATCAGATCCAATGCCTTCGGATTCTCCTGCGGCTGACACCGGTCAGTGGTCTTCTGCACGCAGTTGGCGGTGACCATCATAGGGATCCTGCCGTATATTACTTTTTCCGCAGGAAACGCAGGATCCAGAATGTCCCTCTGCTCTGCGGCATTCAGCTCCAACGGCAGACAATAGCCGTCTAAGAATGCCTTCCAGAAATCCCGGCTGGTCCGGTTCCAGAGATACAGACTATGATCCCCATAGATTTCTTTTCCGGTAAAATTCCATTGTTTTAATAACGCGATATGTTCCATGTTTGCTGCCTGAAAGCCATTTATATATGTCAGATTTTCCAGCAGCAATTTCCGTAATTTTTCAAGATACTGCCCATCCCGCAGGCGCAGGATCTTCGGCAGAGCGATCACAGATTGGATCTCTTTTTCAGTAAGGCTTCTCAAAATCTTCTCCGCAGCGGACGGATCCTGTAACAGGAAATCCGCATCCAGATAGAGTCTGAGTTGTCCGGCGGTTCTGACTGGATCTTTCCAGAAGGATGAACCGCAAAAGCCCTGGCATTGTTCCGGGGTCCGTATCGTGATAGCCCATTTTTCATCGGATTTTTGAGACTTTATACTATCGTTTTTCCGAAAATCACCATCGTCAGCCAGTGTCGGAGCTTTTTCGGAAGTTCTCTCATAAGGGAAGCCGTTTGCAAGGATCACTTGCTCCTCCAGCAGGGCAAGTCCCTTTCGGCGTAACTCGTTGATAGCTTTTAACGGGTAGAAAGCATTGTCACTTACCCGGATTCCGAGGGAGTCCTCCAGGTGGAAGTGACTGTCGCCAAGTTTCCCCAGCTGTTTTGCTATATTTTCCTGTGTGATGGGCTGTCGGGAAGCTTCTTCTACCACATTCCCTTCTACGGTGACTGCACTCTCTCCGGTCCACAAATACAATTTTGCGGTCTCCCCGGTCAGGAATTCAGCCTGCATGGATACCGGAAGGGTCAGCCTGTGTTCCAGATGCTCCTTCCGGATATTCTGAAGCAAAGTCTCATCACTACCGCTGTAAGCCGGGCTGTCCAGAGTCACCATCTCCCCGCCGTTGTGCTTGTGATAATAACCATCCTGTCTCTCACTGCGGATATAGAGGCAGGAAAGCGTATGCATATCTGCCGCAGAAATCTTCTGAGGAGCTTTGGAATCCGCATAATACCGGTCAATATATTTGCGATAAATTGCCGCAACTCCGGCGGCATATTCCGGCTTCTTCATACGGCCTTCGATCTTAAAGGAGTCGATCCCTGCCTCCAGAAGTTCCGGAATATATTCAATGGTACACATATCTTTCAGGCTTAAAGGATAACATTCCTTCGGATGTTTTCCAGTGGTATAGGGCAGGCGACAGGGCTGGGCGCAACGTCCTCTGTTGCCACTTCTGCCCCCCAGAATACTGCTGAACAGGCACTGTCCGGAATAGCAATAACACATGGCTCCATGGATAAAGCATTCGATCTCAAGCCCTGTGACTTCCTTGATCCTGCGGATCTCCGCAAGGCTCAGCTCTCTGGCGGGAACTACACGACAGGCCCCCTGTTCCTTCAGAAAAGCTGCCCCATACTCCCCTGTAATGGTCATCTGAGTGCTTCCATGGAGTTCCATCCTGGGAAAATGTTCTCTGAGATATGCAAACACTCCCATGTCCTGGACAATCACCCCATCCAGTCCGGCCCGGTAATAGGGCAATACATATTCATACAGTCCGGAAAATTCCGATTCTTTTACCAGTGTGTTTACCGTCAGATATACTTTTCGCTGAAAAAGATGAGCATACCGGATGCAGGCAACCAGTTCTTCTTCCGAAAAATTTTCCGCATAAGCTCTGGCCCCGAAACGGCTGCCACCCAGATATATAGCATCCGCACCGGCATGGATAGCCCCGTAAAAGGCTTCCGCATTTCCGGCAGGTGCCAGTAATTCTACTTTTTTTGCTGCTTTCATAGATTTCAGATTTCCTCTATTGCATTCGATTCATATAAGCAAATAGCTGCCCGAAAACGGACAGCTATCAATTTATTTGTCTTTTAATTCTGTCTCCAGACGTACAATCTTCTTGGCGTCTTCATTTAACTGCTTTTGCAGTTCCTTCCCCTGCTTTTCTGCATTTTCCAGTTTGATCTGTGCTGAAATCAGTTCATGCTTCAGATCATAAAGCTCTTTTTCCTTGCCCTGCAGTTCTTCCTCCAGAATGGAGATCTGCTTCTTGGCTTTAAAATAATCATCTGCAATATTCAACTGGAGCAGAATGTTCTGCTTATCCAGAGGTTGTCTGCGAAAGCCGTCCAGCTTCCCGTATTCGGTAATCTTTCCGTTGATGTAGGAAGCAATTTTCTGCATATAATCTTCACTTTCATAGCCGCTTAAAGTAAATACTTTTCCGCCTATGATCACTTCTGTATCTGTCTTAGGTGACATCTCAACACCCCTCTTAACACTCTTTTGAAAACACAATATATGCCATTTACGCAAAAATATAATACAAGATTTATTATATATCAGAATGTATAGGGTGGCAAGTAAAATTTCGTAAGCTGCACGTATCAATTCAGTCCCAGATGATGATAGGTAAGATCTGTGACTACACGGCCTTTGGGTGTTCTGTTCAGAAATCCGTTCTTGATCAGATAGGGTTCGTAGACATCCTCTATCGTACCGGCATCTTCACCGATGGCAGCTGCCAGGGTATCCAGACCCACGGGACCTCCGTCGAATTTCTCAATGATCGTGACCAGAATATTGCGGTCGATATGGTCCAGTCCCATCTTATCGACATCCATCAGATCCAATGCCGTTCTGGCTACCTCCTCGGTAATGATCCCGTCGTATTTGACCTGCGCAAAGTCACGGACACGTTTTAAGATCCGGTTCGCCAGTCTCGGTGTACCGCGGCTTCTTCTGGCCATTTCCTTTGCTCCGGCCGGTTCGATCTCCACGTCCAGGATCCGGGCGGAATGCATGATGATCTGCTGTAATTCCTCTATGGTATAAAATTCCAGATGATGGATCATGCCGAAACGATCCCGCAGAGGTGCAGTCAGAAGTCCGGCACGGGTGGTCGCTCCCACCAGAGTGAATTTCGGTAGCTCCAGACGCACAGATCTGGCACTGGAACCCTTTCCGATCATAATATCGATGCAGTAATCCTCCATGGCCGGGTACAGTACCTCTTCCACCTGACGGTTCAGCCGATGGATTTCATCCACGAATAACAGATCTCCCTCCTCCAGATTGTTTAGGATCGCTGCCATTTCACCGGGCTTTTCAATCGCAGGGCCACTGGTCACCTTCATATGCACACCCATTTCGTTGGCTATGATTCCTGCCAGCGTGGTCTTGCCCAGTCCGGGAGGTCCATAGAACAACACATGGTCCAGTGCATCTCCGCGCTGCTTGGCTGCGGTAATATACACCTTCAGGTTCTCTTTGATCTTGGACTGGCCAATATAGTCGTCCAGTGTCTGGGGCCGCAGAGAGCCTTCCAGTTTGATATCTTCTTCTGTGATATTTGTCTCTATCATTCTTCTAGGCATAATTTATCCGGTTCCTTAAAACAATTTTTTCAGGGCAGCTTTCAGAATCGCGCCGGAATCCATGGTCTCCACATCCTCAAGGGCATTGACAGCCTTGAGGCTCTCTGCCTGTCCGTATCCCAGTGCCACCAGTGCTTCCACGGCTTCCTTTTTCTTCTCACTGTCAATATGCAGGCTGCCGGCAGTCAGGATTCCCTGGGCTCCGCCTGCGACGATCTCTCTGGAGATCAGTGTATCATCAATGGAGATCTTATCTTTTAATTCCAGAATCAGGCGCTGCGCCGTCCGGGCTCCCACTCCCGGGGCCCTGGAGATTGCCTTGGCATCCCCGGACATAATGGCAAACCGCAGAGAATCAGCATCCATGACCGATAATATTGCCAGCGCTCCCTTTGGACCGATTCCGCTGACTGTAATGCACAACTTGAACATTTCCAGATCACTTCTGGAGAGAAAACCATATAGTAAAAAGGCATCTTCCTTCACATAGGTATAAGTGTAAAGCCGAACTTCTTCTCCTATTCCCGGCAGCCTGGAGGCTGTATCCGCAGAAATCCTTACATTGATGCCAAATCCGTTGACATCGATCACAGCGTTATCTACCGTGGCATCTTCCAAAAAGCCATTCACATATGCAAACATGTATACTAAGTCCTCGTCTTTCCTGTCCTGCAAATAGTAACCTGTAAAAATCGGCTACGATATGTTTATCATACCATAGCCGAACATATGTTTCAAGCAACTTTTCCGTTTTCTGATTTCCATCAGCTCTGAATCTGTTTCAACTGATAAAATTCTCCCTGCAGAGCCATAAGTTCTTCATAAGTGCCGTACTCTGCGCAGCGACCGTCTGCAATGACCGCGATCCTGTCGGCATCCCGGATGGTGGACAGTCTGTGGGCCACGATAAAGGTGGTACGCCCTTCTGTCAGATTGTTCAGCGCCTGCTGGATCAGCTTTTCTGAAATACTGTCCAGAGCCGAGGTGGCTTCATCCAGTACGATCACCTTCGGATCCCGGATCAGTGCTCTGGCAATGGAGATACGCTGTCTCTGACCGCCAGACAGTTTGCCGCCGTGCTCTCCCACCATGGTATCCAGACCCTTAGGCAGTGATGCGATCAGATCCGACAGATTGGCAGCTTTGATCACTTTCTGCAGTTCTTCCTCCGACACATTTTCGCAACCGTAAGTGATATTGTCACGGATCGTTCCGGAGAACAGGATCGAGGTCTGGGGAACTACCGCCAGGTGCTTTCGGTAGGTGCGTAGATCGATCTTACTGATATCCTTGCCATCGATCAGGACTTTTCCGCTTTCCGCCTGATTAAAACCGATGACCAGATTCAGGATCGTAGACTTTCCGGCACCGGATTCTCCCACCAGTGCAATAGTCTCTCCCGACTTCACATGAAGATTCAGATGGTTCAATACATTATGCTCGTTATTTTTATAATGGAAACATACGTCCTCAAAATCAAAAGTACCGGTCACCTGTTCCAGTTTTTCCTTGCCCTCATTATCTTCGATATCTTCAGATAACAATACTTCACCGATGGAATTGACGGATTCAATACCCTTGGCAATGGTAGGCAGCAGGGTGACGATGGAGGACACCTGATTGACTACCGTGGCAAAATAACTCTGGTACAATGTGATATCGCCTGCCTGAATTTTGCCGCCAATGGCCAGATATCCGGTAAATGCCAGACAGATCACCTGGAAGATCTGGAATACTGCCCAGCCCACCGAGCCAAACAATGCCTGGATCAGATCCAGTTTGTAGCCTTTTTCCGCCACAGCAAAAAGCTGGCCGCTCATTTTTGCCACTTCTTCGTCCTCCAGGGCATGTGCTCTGGTCACAGGCACAAGTTCCACCATTTCCATGACTCTGGCGGAAGTCTCTTCCATTTCCTTACGGAATTCAGTATTCCGTTTTTTCATGATATTCCGGAAAGTGACCATGGTGATGGCTGCTACCGGTGTGGTCAAAAGGAAAAAGATAAATACGATCCGGCTCTTGCTGATGGTGACCACCAGCGCCACACCAATATTCAGCGCAATGTTCAGAATGCTTAAAAATAACTGTGTGGAAAGCCCCTCTACCGCTTCCACGTCACGCATGATCTTGGACTGCAATCGCCCGGACTGAGTCTCCACATGATAGGAAATGGATAACTGCTGAAGCTTTCGGATCAATGCTTTCCTCAGTCCCGTCTCCGCATAGCGGGTGGCCAGACTCTTGTAGGAAGTATACAGATAGTTCATCGGAATGTTCAGCAGGATCAGCCCTGCTTCCAGAATACTGTAAAAAATAATGTTCCGAAAAGTATCCGGGTTGTGGGATGTCACATCATTGATGATATTGGCCGTAATGATCGGCAGTACCCAGACGCAGGCATGCTTTGCAAAAAAGCAGATGACTGCCAGAACAAATTTATGATAATTTCCCTTGTACAGATGCACTAACGTCCGCAGAGGATGCCCCTGATTGTTCCGGTAACATTCGATAAACCAGCTTTCGGTATCCACTTTCTGCCTGGGAGAGGTTTTTGCTTCAAAATCTTTCATACCGCTTTTCATGCCTTTCCGTGATCTGCGCATTTATGTCTTTTCCTGTCCACAGATCTGTTTCATGTTTCAATGCCACGTTTCTATTTTTCGGGCTTACTTATTCATTTTATCGCAATTAATATGTATTTTCCAGTTTGTTTTTGCGGTTTTCCTTTGAAAACAACTGATTTTTTGTCAAAACAAGGCTGTGTCAGAACTTTTACATTCTTACACAGCCCTTTTGTCATAGCATTGGATTTTTTACAGTTGATTAGTTGTTAATCAGCTTATCACTCTCGTTGTTCCAGCTGTAAAGCTTACGGATCTCTTCGCCGACCTTCTCGGAAGGATGCTCAGCAGCAAGCTTTCTCATAGCCTTGAAGTGAACCTGCTTGCCTGCGGGAGACATATCTAACAGGAATTCCTTAGCAAAAGTACCATCCTGAATATCGGACAGGATCTTCTTCATGGTCTTCTTGGTTTCCTCGGTGATCAGCTTGGGGCCGGTGATGTAGTCACCATACTCAGCAGTGTTGGAGATAGAATATCTCATGCCTGCGAAACCACTCTGGTAGATCAGATCTACGATCAGCTTCATCTCATGGATACACTCGAAGTATGCATTTCTGGGATCGTAACCAGCCTCAACCAGAGTCTCGAAACCAGCCTGCATCAGAGCACATACGCCGCCACACAGAACTGCCTGCTCACCGAACAGATCGGTCTCGGTCTCGGTTCTGAAAGTGGTCTCCAGAACGCCTGCTCTTGCGCCGCCGATACCCAGTGCATAAGCCAGTGCCAGATCCTGAGCCTTACCGGTTGCATCCTGCTCTACAGCGATCAGACAGGGAACACCCTTACCAGCCTGATACTCACTTCTTACGGTATGTCCGGGTCCCTTGGGAGCGATCATGGTAACATCAACGTTCTTGGGAGGTACGATACATCCGAAATGAATGTTGAAACCATGAGCGAACATCAGCATATTGCCCTCTTCCAGGTTGGGCTCGATGTCGTTCTTGTACAGATCAGCCTGCTTCTCATCATTGATCAGGATCATGATGATGTCAGCACGCTTTGCAGCTTCTGCAGCGGTGAATACTTCGAACCCCTGTGCCTCAGCCTTTGCCCAGGACTTGGAGCCCTCGTACAGACCGATGATAACATGACATCCGGAATCCTTCAGGTTCAGTGCATGTGCATGACCCTGGCTGCCGTAGCCGATAATTGCGATAGTCTTACCCTCTAATAAAGAGAGATTACAATCTTCCTGATAAAAAATCTTAGCCATTTTCTTCTCCTCCGTTATGAGACATAAAATTTATAACTGATAGGGATCTTCCCTAGAGCTAACATAAAGTGTGAGGTCTTACGCCTGTCAGTCCTCAATCTTCAATATAGGTAACGTTCTCGATACCTCTTCCCAGACCTGTGATACCGGTTCTGGCAAGCTCCAACACTTCGTACTCTTCCGTAAAACGCTGGATCAGCGCATTGACCTTGCTGTGATTACCGGTAAATTCAACGATCAGATTCTCCGCACCTACATCAATGATCTTCGCACGGAAATTGTTGGCAAGGAATTCTACCCCCTGGCGAATCTCCAGACGCTTTTCGGGATCTACTTTCACCTTGACCAGTACCAGTTCGCGGTACACGCTGTCATCCGGGTCCAGTTCCTTAATATCCCGGACATCCACAAGTTTTCCCACCTGCTTCTCGATCTGTTCCAGAATATCGTCATCTCCCGATGTCACAATGGTGATTCTGGTAAAACGGGGATCGGCGGTCACACCTGCCGTAATACTTTCGATGTTGTAACCGCGACGGGAAAACAATCCGGCAATACGGCTCAACACACCTGAAGTGTTGTCAACCAACAGCTGAAATACTTTTTTCTGCATGAATATCTACCATACCTTTCGTATTTCTACAGCCGTCCTCCCTGACGGAGCAGCAACTGTATTCTTAATATAGCAAGATGACTACAGAATGTCAATTAGTGAATTTAACATTATGATTGATGTATTTTAATCATCATTTTCCGTGCATTTTGATAATGCCAAGGTTCCTGTTCGAGCTACTTCCACAATACTGATGGTCTGAAGCATCTTGATCAGAGTGTCGATTTTCTCCGGAGCATCGCAAATCTGCAGCATCATAAAGTGTTTTGACATATCTACGATCTCTGTTTTCATAATGTCACAGATTTCTATAATATCCCTACGATTATTCTTGTTATATTTAACTTTTAATAACATTAATTCCCGGGTATAGCACTGTTCCTGGGACAAAGTCTTCACTTTGATGACATCCAGTTTCTTATTCAGCTGCTTTTCAATCTGCTCTAGGGTACGCTCATCACCGGAGCTTACAATGGTCATACAGGAAACTGCATGGTCATCGGTCTCTCCCACGGCAAGGCTGTCAATATTAAAACATCTTCTGGAGAACAGACCGGCTACCTTGCACAGAACACCGGAACGGTTCTCTACCAATACGGAATATATTCTCTTCATTTTAAGTACAGCTCCCTTCCGTTATTTTACCAGATCCATCGGATCGATCAGACATTCTAACAGCATGGTATTGTCTTCCGCCAGAAAAGCGTCCAGAATCTCATCCACGTGTTCCATGTTGTTCAATCGCAGATACGGAATATCATAGGCCGCAGATAATTTCTCCAGATCCGGGCTTCCGGACAGATCCACGACAGAATAATGATCTTTGTAGGTATAGTGCTGGTATTCCCTTACCATACCCAGATAATTGTTCTTTAGCACGATGATCTTTACCGGGATATTGTGCTGTCTGATCGTAGCCAGCTCCATCATGGACATCTGAAAGGAACCATCACCGCATACCGCAATAACCTGCTTATCCATGGCCGCTGTCTTGGCTCCCATGGCTGCCGGAATAGAATAACCCATGGTTCCCATACCGCCGGAGGTCAGGAATTTGCCTTTTTTCACAATGTGATAGCCACAGGACCAGATCTGATTCTGTCCCACGTCCGCCACATAGACACCGTCCTCCTGCATCTTCTCGGAAAGTCTTGTGATAAATGCTGCAGGATCCACATAATCGGGATTGGGGGTTCTCTTCTTCTCCATGGTAGAACGATATTCATTCAATGTAGTGAGCCATTCCTCGTAGTTACAGTCAAATTCTTCTTTCTGAAAATCCTGGAAGATGTGTTTTGCATCACCTACCAGTGGAATGGAAGGACCCGCATTTTTGCCGATCTCCGCAGGATCCACGTCAATGTGCACCAGCACTTTGTTTCTTGTGATGAGATCCGGCTGACTGACCGCGCGATCTGCCACTCTGGCTCCCACCATGATCAGCAGATCCGATTCATTCATGGCACGGTTGGCATAAGTCTTACCGTTATTGCCCACCATTCCATAATAAAGCGGATGTTCGGTAGGCATAACACCGATACCCATCATGGTGGACACCACGGGAATACCGTGTTCTTCCGCAAAGCTGCGCAGCTCCTCCTCGGCCTCACTGAGCAGGACTCCTCCTCCGGCACAGATAATGGGACGTTTCGCCCGCTCCAGCTCTTTGATAACCTTCTTGATCTGCACGGCATGTCCTTTGACGGTAGGCTTGTAGGTACGTAGATTCACTTCTTCCGGATAATGGAAATTTTTGATCGTTGCATTCTGGATATCAATGGGAATATCGATCAATACCGGCCCTTTTCTACCGGTATTGGCAATATAAAATGCTTCCTTGAACACCCTGGGAATATCATTTACATTTTTCACCAGATAGCTGTATTTTACAAAAGATTCCACGGCGCCGGTAATATCCGCCTCCTGGAACACATCACTGCCCAACAGTTCACTGTTGACCTGACCGGTAATGCAGATCACGGGGATACTGTCAGCAAATGCCGTGGCAATACCGGTGATCACATTGGTGGCACCGGGGCCGGAGGTCACCGCACATACACCTGGTCTTCCGGTCATACGGGCAACACCGCTGGCCGCATGGGCCGCGTTCTGTTCTGTACGGATCAACACCGTTTTGATGTCAGAATCCAGAATGCTGTTGAAAAAAGGACATATGGCAACACCGGGATATCCGAAAACAGTACTTACCCCCTCTGCTTCCAGACATTTAATAATTGCATCTGCTCCAATCATTTTGCTTTGCTCCTTTATCTATACTCCATTATTTCTGTTGTTTCAGACTCTTTTACATCAGGCTTTTGGCCAGTTTCACGGCATCCGCCGCATCCTTGGAATAGCCGTCGGCACCGATCTCATCCGCATATTCCTGCGTAATGACAGCGCCGCCGATGATGATCTTGGCGGTGATGCCTTCTTCTTTTGCGGCTGCCACGATCTCCCGCATTCTCTGCATGGTGGTGGTCATCAGTGCTGACAGGGCAATAAATTCCGCATGATGTTCTTTCGCCGACTCCAGAATTTTCGCCTGCGGCACATCCTTGCCAAGATCGATCACATGGAATCCGTGGTTTTTTAACATCAGTGCCACCAGATTCTTGCCGATATCATGGATATCTCCTTCCACCGTTGCAATGACCACCACCGGCATTTCTTCTCCGGTGCCTCCGGTCTGCAGCAACGGTTCCAGCACCTCGATGGAATTCTTCATGGCTTCCGCACTGGCAATCAGCTGCGGCAGAAAATACTTGCCCTGATCAAAGAATTCACCTACCTGATTAATAGCAGGAAGCAGTACCTGATTCAATAGCTCCGCAGGTTTCTCTCCGCTTTCCAATGCTTCCTTCGTGATCTTTACAATGCCATTACGGTTGCCTTTCAGTACCGCCGTCTTCAGCTTGTCCTGCATTTCATTGATCTGCGGACCGTTATCAGCAGTCGCTTCTTTGGCGGCATTGCCGGCAGTGCCTGTCTTGGCGGTTGTTCCCTGATTTTCCAGCAGTGCCAGTTTTTTTGCCAGTTCCGCTTCTTTCTCTTCTCTGCGCTCCCTGACGCCACCGGCGTACTCGATATAGCGAAGAGCGGCTTCTTCTTTGTTCAACAGCAGATCCGCAGCCAAAGCACAGCTCATCAGAAGTTCCTGGGAAGGATTGGCAATAGCCATGGTCAGTCCCGCCTGAATTGCCAGCGTCAGGAATGCGGTATTAACAAAACTTCTCTCCGGCATGGCGAAGGAAATGTTGGACAGACCGCAGATCGTGGCAAAACCGTTCTCTTTGCAATAGCGGATGGTCTCCAACGTTTCCAGTGCAGCTTTCGGATTGGCACCTACCGTTGCCACCAGACCGTCCACCACGATATCTTCTTTGCACATTCCCAGAGAAAGTGCCCGGTCATAAATCTTGTGAATAATCTCTTTCTTCTCTTCTATATCCTTGGGCAGTCCCGCATCCGACAAAGGAAGCAGGATAAACATAGCACCGTATTTGGCTACAATGGGAAGTAGTTTTTCAAATTTTTCCGTCTCCAGAGATACAGAATTGACCAGAGCACGTCCGGGATAATTACGCAGTGCAGCTTCTAAGACTTCCACGTAGCTGGAATCCAGGGAAAGAGGCAGGTTCGTGACACCGCTGACTTCCTCCAGAGCCCGAAGCATGCTGGCTTTCTCGTCGATACCGCTCATGCCCATATTGATATCCAGTACCTTGGCACCGCAGGCTTCCTGTTCTTCGGCAAACTGTATCACCTTTTCAAAGCTGCCCTCACGAAGCTGTGCCTGAAGTGCTTTCTTGCCGGTAGGATTGATACGTTCTCCCACAACGAAAAAGCCGTCATCCAGACCAAAGCTGTGGGTAATACGTTCGGAGGTCAGATACCGAATTCCATCCGGTCTTCGGGATGCTGCAACCTTCGCATCTGTACCAAATCGTTCATGGATCTGTCTTATGAATTCCGGAGTGGTACCACAACAGCCGCCAAGAATCGTAGCTCCGGCATTGACCAGTACTTCCATCTCTTCTGCAAACTCTTCTGCTTCCATGTTGTAGCAGGTAGTTCCGTTTTCATCCAGAAAAGGAAGTCCGGCATTGGGTTTTGCAATTACAGGAATTCTGGTATGGGATACCATCTCCGAAATAATGCTCTCCATCTGAGCCGGACCTGTGGAACAGTTGGCACCGATAGCACTGGCCCCCAGGCTTTCCAACACAATGGCCGCCGTTTTCGCATCCGTACCGAACAAAGTTCTTCCATCCGCTTCAAAGGTCAGTGTAGCGATTACCGGCAAATCACAGACTTCTTTCGCCGCGATCAGTGCCGCTCTGGTCTCCGCCAGGCTCATCATGGTCTCCACCACCAGAAGATCCGCCCCGGCATCCACCAGACAAAGAATCTGCTCTTTATAAATATCGATCAGTGTTTCCAGATTCATTTTTCCCATGGGCTTTAACTGTTCACCAGTCATTGTGAGATCACCGGCCACATAAACCGGATGTCCCGGAGTACTCTCTGCCGCTTTCTTCGAAATAGCCACCAGATCACGAATCATGGAAGTCATATTTTTTTCCAGATGATATTCTGCCAGTTTGACGCGATTGGCGGTAAAGGTAGGGGCATACAGGATATTGGTTCCCGCCTGCACGTAATCCTTCTGTAATTGCAGCATGACACCCTGATGCTCCAGGATCCACTGCTCCGGGCAGACGCCGGAAGGCATTCCTGCCTTCACCAGATTGGATCCTGTAGCGCCGTCCAGATATAAAATATGGTCTTTACTTAACGTAATAAATTCTTCTCTTGTCATAGTTCTCTTTTCCTGTATCTTGATTCTTTTAATCATACCACAATGTCCTTTTATTCGTAAAGGGGACGTTTTAACATTATAAGGTTGCGTAAAACTGCAGAATATGATAAATTTTTAGATGGATCAAATGATTTGGAGGATATAATTTTGAAGAAAAAAATACTTGCCCTTACGGCCGGACTGCTGACCGCACTTACGCTTACCGCCTGCGGAAAGGATCCTGCGCTGACACAGTTTAAGGAGGAAATAGATTCTTTTTGTACCGAGATCTCCGATATAGATACCGAGATCAACAACGTAGACGCGACATCCGAAAATGCCACCGATGAACTTCTCGGTTATCTGGATCAGCTGGACAGCGCTTTTCAGGATTTTGCAGCGTTGGATTTTCCTACTGAATTTGATTATCTGGAATCTCTTGCCGATGAAGCAAGCGAATATATGACCACTGCGGTAGAGAGTTACCACGATGCCTATGATAACGGTGGTTACAATCAGCTGACCGCAGACTATGCAAAGGAAAATTATGCCAGAGCTTACAAGCGGATCCAGATCATCATCACTTTCCTGCACGGTGAACAGCCCGAAGATGTAAATCTGACCACTGCAGAGGAAACAGCGGCTGCTTCTGCTGCAGAATAGTTACAATTTTTTAATAATCACAGAAACGTGCGCTGCCAGGCGCACCCATAAAAAGAATCCCCGATGTAATGAACACCGGGGATTCTTTTTATGACTTATTGTCATTTTTATTATTTTAAAATCTTGATCTGGCCGATCAGAGGAACTTCCTTCTCCTGCTCCTGGCAAGCATAAATCAGACCCATGATCCAGCATACAAACAGAAAGATGCTTAAGATAGTGCCAACAATACCACCTACATAAGGAATGTAGTTGATTACTGCTGCAACGATCTGGCCGATCAGAATAACCAGAGCCTGATTCAGATGGAACTTAGCACCCTCTTTGTCACCTGCGCAAAAAGCAACGATCCAGCCGATCCAGGTAATGTAAGCAATGATACCCGTAGTTTTTTTATTCATGTTTTCTCCCTCTGCACTTTTGTGCGATAAAATATTCTGTATATGTAAAAAATGCAAATACAGTCATAATGTAATGTGAAACTTCAGAAGCAAAATATTCTTCAGAATAAAGTTCCCTATCATGATCCCTACCGCCGCATACAGATGCCATTCATGAAAGCGCCAGCCTTTGATCCTGCCAATATGTAATCTGGCAAGGGTCTGACTTAGCATAAAACCTCCAAAGATAACAACAGTATACGTAACCAGTGGATGATACCAGGTGGCCAGTAGCGGATGTCCAGTAAGCAGTGCACTTACCGCTCTCGTTCCACCACAGCCGGGACAGTAAATCCCAAATAATCGATAGACCACGCAGGTATATCCCTGCAGTCTCGGAATGATTATATGAAGATACAGAAAGCTTCCGATGCTTCCGACCAGCAGAAATATCCATCCTGCAATATAAAGCTGATCTTCCAGGCTCCGCTGGTTTTTAGTAGTAGTTTGCAAGTTCACTCATAAATGCTACAGAAAATACAGCAGCTAAGATTGTAATGATAATTCCCAGTACAATACCAATGATAGAACAGATCAGTCCAGCCTTTGCCAGGCCGGTCTTGCCCTGCTTGTTGGCAAATACTGCGCAAATGATACCACCGATTCCAAACAGTGCGCCGATCCATCCGGTGCAGCATCCAAGTACGATGGAAAGGATACCCAGTACCAGGCTGACAATAGCCAGTACATTGTTTTCTTTGTTCTCCGGCTGCTGTACAGGAGCTGTTGCAGCTGCCTGAGGCTGTACATTTGCGGTATAATCCTGATAATTGTTCACAGGCTGTTCTGTTACCGGGGTCTCCTGTACAGTTTCTGCTGCGGAGCTTACTTCTGTTGCAGTAGTATCTACTGTAACATTGTTTTCATTTTCAAAATTCTGTCCGTCCATTTTCTCCTCTTTCTGGCCTGGAAAAGGCCTGATATTAATCTGCCAGGGGATTACCCTTGCCGTCTGTGTCGATCTTGCCGGTCAGGATCATGATACCTTCTACCAGTCCCCAGATACCTACACCCATAACAATGAATACGCCGACTACCACAC
Organism: Clostridium sp. AF34-10BH; assembly: GCF_003478095.1. Classification (NCBI taxonomy): domain Bacteria; kingdom Bacillati; phylum Bacillota; class Clostridia; order Eubacteriales; family Clostridiaceae; genus Clostridium; species Clostridium sp. AF34-10BH. The sequence goes on along the minus strand of NZ_QUEC01000030.1, from coordinate 23,050 downwards.
AGCATAAAAGGATTCCCACGATGGAAAGTACCAATTGGGTAACTGCCTTACCGGTATAGCCAAGATAGAAATTATGTACGCCGAACGTACCAAGGAAAATTGCCAACAGACCGGCTACCAGTTTGGATTTTGCATCCGGTGCCGGTGCCTGCTTATTGGCTACGCCACAGTTTAAACATACTGCTGCATCCGGAGCTAAAGGCTTACCGCAGTTATGGCAGTAATTATTCCCCTGTCCCTTGGCCACACCGCACTTTACGCACATCACAGCTTCGTCTGTCATATAAGGCTCGCCGCAATTCTTACAAAAGTACATTTATTCTTCCTCCCTCTTTTTTGTTCCTGACTCATTTCTCAGTCATTACTGTACATTATACAGGATGTTTGTATATTTTACCAGTGTTATTTTCACATTATAGGCTCTCATAACGTGCAATTTCTACCGGAAAACGAAGTTATTTCCGCCTTTTGTCACAAAATATGAATAATTTCCGATACAATTCGTAATATCCAAAAACTGCCATGACAGAGAATACCGGAATGGTATTATATAGATATCTGGCTCTTGCCTCGAATAACATAACAAATAAAAACATACCGATAAATGTAACGATCATCACAGTAGAAAGACACAGCCGGTCAGACAGGTTCTCTTCTGTCCGGTATTTGGGTCTGCGGATTGTTGACGCCGCCGTCCACAAAAGCATACCGGCCTCTGTTATGACTCCCAACAGTACAAAAAGCCATAATCCCTGGCTGATCGTCGTAAACCAGATATAATTGCTGCCGTCCTGCCAGTAAAAAGCCCTCAGAGGTTCTTTCCAGGAGCTGTCTATGTTCAACGGATATTCCCACGCCTGAAAATACCCTTCCTGATACCAGCTGAACGTCCCGTCGTTAAAATTCATGACCTGCTTACGCAGCCAGAACCGGATTGTACCCCAAATACCACGATCACCGATTCTTTTGCGGATTCCTTCCATCTCATATTGTATCCGGGTATTTTTATCCGTACCAGCAAAAGATCGTACGATCTCAAGTCCCTCTCCGGAACAGGCCCCGGTAGTATCCTCATTGAGGCCGTTATACATATAATTACTCCAGCCGATCTCCATATCCGCATTATAATCATACTGTACGGAACAGTAGATTCCATGCTTACAGAAAGCCCCAAGTCCGAAAGCCGCTATCAGAAGCAAGATTTTTAAGCCGATCTTCTGCAGCCGCTTACGCATTGGCACCTCTTCCCAGGCGGACCATACCAGATCCACCAGTACTACCGCAATCAATGTGACATAGCAGGTGGCTTTCATGATTCCGCCAAGGCACCCCAGAAACATTATCAAAAACCATAAAAGGTATTTCCGTTTTCTCCCATTCTTCCGGAACAATGAATACAGTAGAAGAATCAGGATCGGCATGGCAATGGTGCTTCCGTCCGTATAGGGAATAATCTTCCAGGGAGAGATTCCCAGAAAGATGCTCTGAAAGACCAGGGCAATCACGGAAATTCCAAGGTTCCTGCTGACCTGAAGGACCAGAAGTACTGAACAGAATACCGCCAGTGACAGCATGACGCACTGGAACTGGATCCAGATAAATTCCGGATTGTAGGGATACCCCTTAAGTCCTGAGGCAAAAGAATACAACTGATACAAAAGCCATGTAACGGGAATATTATTACTGTAGATCGTATAGTAATCGTCATACCCCAGTGTCTGGCCCTCATAAAGCCAGCGGGCGGAATTGGCCACCATGCCGCAATCCCAGCCACCGTAAAATGCAATGCATTTGGATATTTTTATATTCACAAGACAGAACAGAATACAGACTGCCAGTGTGATCCCGGTAAACCAGACTGCTATGCGTCCGGTGTAAGGAATCTTTCGCAGAAAATAGTACGCTGCCCCCAGTACAGCCACTCCGATCACCGCGCACAGGGATAGTACTTTATTTCCCTCCACGGTAATGATCTTATGCATTTCGTTGTAGTTCATATTGGTCCCGTAGAATACTATATAATAGAAAACAGGAAGAAACAGTACAAGCAAAAGCACTGACAGTGTTGCTGTACTGATACATTTTTTCTTCATTGTCAGAAATTCCTTTCCATTCTTGTTCACAAAATACTATTGGTAATATTTTAGCATTTCTCTGAACTATTTACAATGTAACTACAGAAAATCGATCCCGTAGATCCTCTCTACCGGAATTTCTGTTCCCTGTATCCGAAGGCTTTTTGTGTTCTCATCGATTTTGCGGACACAGCCTTCTACGGCAGTATAACTGCCGCCGTCCTTTTTCTCATCCGGCACAAAATAAATAATTTTCACCGGTACTGTGTCCAGCAGATGCTGTTGCAAATAAGAAATCTGGCGGTCGATCTCCTGCTTCCTGTCCTCATCCAGTTCCACAAAACGGTCTGTCCGGCGGGCCGTTTCTCTCAGAGCGTCATCATATCCCGCCAATGCTGCAAACGGTGAAAACTGTGCAGCACGGTCCTGTAAAGCCATTCGGGGATGGGTGGCTGACACCGGGTGAGGCAGATGGAGCATGTCCTTATATTTTTCATTCATCTTTTTACTCTTTTCCTGTTATCGGATTTTGTGGTCCGATAAATATTATGCCTTATGTCCGCCAATCTGACGGTTCCTGTCTATGGTTGTGGCTCCCTCCTGCAGATCGGCAGCCTTCAGAATCGCATTCTTTCCATACTTTGATTTTACGCTTAGCATTGCTTCCTGCAAGTGTTTTTCTTTTTCCAGCCGTTCCTTTTCCAGCTGCTTTGTTTCCCGGGAAGTTTCCTTCTGCCCCGTTTGCAAAAAGCCTCCGGAGAACAGATCCAGCTGTTCGTAGAACGGCTCTTCCTTTACGCTGTCCGCATCCTTTAGATGATTGGCCACCAGAGTGATTCTTCGGGTCAGCAGCATGGGATCTACAATCCGTTCATATAATCCCATTGTTGTCTCTGTAATCCTGCTGACTGACGCAGTCATTGCATCAAGGTTTCCAGTGCCGTGGGCATGCTTCGGCACGCTTCTGCCATAACGATCTACCGTGATTTCACCATGATAATGATCTGCGATCTCCGGAATCTTCAGGTTGTCAATATCATAGCCAACAGTCAGCACGATCTGATCTGTGACCAGCTTTTTTTCCACCAGATCCATTGCCAGCTGTTCTGCCATTTCCCGGACTACGATCTTGGCCTGCATAAAATCCGTGGCGCAATGCAGTACCTGACCGGAGCTGATACAGTTAGTCTCCGGTCGATAGGATTTGATCAGGTCCATGGTCACCGGCTCATACCCCCAGGCATGATCGATCAAAAGCTCCGCATTGATGCCGAACATCCGGTACAGCAAATCTTCGTTATAGTAATCTCCCGGTCCTCCGATAGAGCATCTGGCCACATCGCCCATGGTAAACATTCCGGCGGCTTCCAGCTTCTTGCGGTATCCGGCGCCGACTCTCCAGAAATCCGTCAACGGCCTGTGATCCCACAAAAGTTCCCGATAGCTGATCTCATCCAATTCGGCGATCCGGACTCCGTTATCATCCGGTTCCATATGCTTTGCTACAATATCCATGGCAATCTTGCACAGGTACAGATTGGTTCCGATTCCTGCTGTGGCGGTCAGCCCTTTTTTCTCCAGAATCTCTGTTGCAATTCTGGATGCTAGTTCTCTCGCTGTCATACCATAGGTCTTCAGGTATTGTGTCACATCCAGAAACACTTCATCAATAGAATAGACATGAATATCTTCCGGTGCGATATATTTCAAATAAATATTATAGATCTGGGTACTATATTCCAGATATCTCGCCATCCGGGGCGTGGCGGTCACAAAACCAACTTCCAGTTCCGGATGCCTCTGCAATTCATCCGCAAAGGTGCTTTTTCCCAAAAATCTGCCGCCAGGGGACCGCACTTTCCGCATGGCATTTACTTCTCTTACTTTGGAGATCACTTCGAACAGTCTTGCCCGTCCCGGGATTCCATAGGATTTCAGAGAGGGAGATACCGCCAGGCAGATGGTCTTCTGCGTCCGGGAAGCATCCGCCACCACCAGATTCGTATTCAAAGGATCCAGCCCTCTGTCAACGCACTCCACGGAGGCATAAAAAGACTTCAGATCCATGGCAATATAAGTATGGGATTGTGATTCCATTGCTGCCTCCTTTCAAACACTTTCTATAAATGATTATAGCAGAATGCATGTTCGATTACAAAGTAATTTTGTGGAAAAAAAGACTCCCGAACAATGTCGGGAGCCTTGAAATCCTTGATTTATCTGATTTTATGTTTTAGAACTTACCAGCCTTAGCAGCTTCCTCGATGGATACAGCAACAGCTACGGTAGCACCTACCATCGGGTTGTTACCCATGCCGATCAGACCCATCATCTCAACGTGTGCAGGTACGGAGGAAGAACCAGCGAACTGCGCGTCAGAGTGCATACGGCCCAGAGTATCGGTGAAACCGTAAGAAGCGGGACCTGCAGCCATGTTATCGGGATGCAGAGTACGTCCGGTACCGCCGCCGGAAGCTACGGAGAAGTACTTCTTGCCTGCTTCCAGTCTCTCCTTCTTGTAAGTACCAGCTACGGGATGCTGGAATCTGGTAGGATTGGTAGAGTTACCGGTGATGGATACGTCTACGTTCTCCTTCCACATGATAGCTACACCTTCGGGAACGCTGTTAGCGCCGTAGCAGTTAACCTTAGCACGAAGTCCCTCAGAGTAAGCAATTCTCTCTACCTCGGTAACGGTATTGGTGTAAGGATCATAAGAGGTCTCTACAAAAGTAAATCCGTTGATACGGGAAATGATCTTTGCAGCATCCTTACCAAGACCGTTCAGGATAACACGTAAAGGCTTCTGACGAACTTTGTTAGCCTTCTCTGCGATACCGATCGCACCTTCTGCTGCTGCGAAGGACTCATGTCCAGCCAGGAAACAAAAGCAGTCGGTATCCTCTTCCAGTAACATCTTGCCCAGGTTACCATGACCAAGACCTACCTTACGGGTATCCGCAACGGAACCGGGAATACAGAATGACTGTAAGCCTTCACCAATTGCTGCTGCTGCTTCAGATGCCTTTCTGCAGCCTTTCTTGATTGCGATTGCAGCGCCTACAGTGTAAGCCCAGCAAGCATTTTCAAAACAGATGGGCTGGATCTTCTTAACCTGATCGTATACATCCAGACCAGCATCTTTCGTGATCTTCTCTGCTTCTTCGATAGAGGAGATACCATAGCTGTTCAGTACAGCGTTGATCTTATCAATACGTCTTTCATATGATTCAAATAAAGCCATTTTTTCTGTCCTCCTGTATCTTATTGTTTTCTGGGATCGATGATCTTAACTGCATCATCTACACGACCGTACTGGCCCTTAGCCTTTTCCCATGCAGTGTTAGCATCGTCACCCTTCTTGATGAAGTCAGTCATCTTGCCAAGGTTAACGAACTGGTAACCGATGATCTGATCATCCTTGTCCAGAGCGATACCGGTTACATAACCTTCTGCCATCTCCAGATAACGGGGACCCTTCTTCAGAGTACCGTACATAGTACCAACCTGGCTTCTTAAGCCCTTACCGAGGTCTTCCAGACCTGCACCGACAGGCAGACCTTCCTCAGAGAATGCACTCTGGGTACGTCCGTATACGATCTGTAAGAACAGCTCTCTCATAGCGGTATTGATTGCATCACATACAAGGTCAGTATTTAAAGCTTCCATAACGGTCAGACCGGGCAGAATCTCAGCAGCCATAGCTGCGGAGTGGGTCATACCGGAACATCCAACGGTCTCAACCAGAGCCTCCTGGATGATGCCTTCCTTAACGTTCAGGGTAAGCTTACATGCACCCTGCTGAGGTGCACACCAGCCCACACCGTGAGTCAGACCGGAAATATCCTTAACTTCTTTTGCCTGCACCCATTTTGCCTCTTCGGGAATGGGAGCACAACCATGATGTACGCCCTGTGCAACGGGACACATTTCTTCAACTTCTTTTGAATAAATCATGTGAAATCTCCTTTCAATATGTACTTATAATACTATTGATAAAATAATATCATAATGGTCGTGTTCATTCTCTCATATTTCCTTTAAAAAATCTAGGGGTTTTGACAATTTTTTTCAATAGTTTATAGAAATAAACACCGTATCCCCAATGAACTGCATGGGAAATACGGTGCTTTGTGATTGTTGAAAATCAATTATCAACAGCTTACCAACTCTTGATAAAGGTATCGATGTAGTTGTCCAGACACTTTTTAATGACTTCAATCGCTTCTTCTCTGTTGCCCTTTTCATTGACTGCGGTAGTCTTGTTCTCCAGTGCCTTGTATACCGTGAAGAAATGCTCCATTTCATCCACCACATGACCCGGCAGTTCGGAAATATCATGGTAGCAGTTATAATTGGGATCATTGAAAGGAACCGCAATGATCTTTTCGTCATTTTTACCGTTGTCCAGCATGGAGATCACGCCGATAGGATACGCTCTTACCAAAGTCATGGGCTGTACCGGCTCGGAGCACAGTAACAGTACATCCAGCGGATCCCCGTCATCACCGTAGGTTCTGGGAATAAAACCGTAGTTCGCAGGATAATGGGTGGAGGTATGCAGGATACGATCCAGGATCAGAAGGCCTGTCTCCTTGTCCAGTTCATACTTGTTCTTGCTGCCCTTGGAAATCTCGATGACACAGACAAAATCTGTGGGAGTGACTCTCTGGGTGCTCATAGTGTGCCAAATACTTCCATTTACTTCTTTCATAAATCTTCTCCTCTTCCTCTATAGTTATTTCCGACAGATGTCTTTGCATACAGGACAAAATATCCAGCCGGAGAATACGCAGATTATCCGCCTGTAGCGGGTCGCAAGTGCTTATCTGCGGATCTGACCGTTTCCATGTATCTTGTATTTATAGGAGGTCAGCTCCTTCAGGCCCATGGGGCCTCTGGCATGCAGCTTCTGGGTGCTGATACCGATTTCTGCACCAAATCCAAACTCGAAACCGTCTGTAAATCTTGTGGAGGCATTGACATAAACACAGGCTGCATCCACTTCGTTTAAAAATTTCTCTGCAGTCTCCGTATTTTCCGTCACGATACATTCGGAATGCTTCGTATTGTAACGGTTGACATGGGCAATGGCCTCTTCCACGCTGTCCACAGTCTTGACAGACAGAATATAATCCAGATACTCCGTACCGTAATCTTCTTCTGTAGCGGGAATGCAGTCCGGCAGGATCTCCCGGGTGCTTTCGTCTCCCCGCAGTTCTACGTTCTTCGTCTTCAGGGCTTCCGCCATCTTCGGAAGGAACTTATCCCGGACGGCACGATGCACCACCAGAGACTCACAGGCATTGCAGACACCGATCCGCTGGGTCTTGGCATTCATCAGTATTTTTACCGCCATATCCACATCCGCATCCTTGTCCACATAGACGTGGCAGTTGCCGGTTCCGGTCTCTATGACGGGGATCGTGCTGTTCTCCACCACGCTGCGGATCAGTCCCGCACCGCCTCTTGGGATCAGCACATCCACATATTCCTTCATCTTCATAAACTGCGCAGTGACCGCACGATCCGTATCTTCGATCAGCTGTACGGCAGTCCTGGGCATACTGCAGGCTTCCAGTGCATCCTGTAATACTTTGACAATAGCGATATTGGAATGAATGGCATCGCTGCCTCCCTTTAAGATCACTGCATTTCCCGTCTTAAAGCACAATCCGAAGGCATCCGCCGTCACGTTGGGACGAGCCTCATAGATAATGCCGATAACCCCTAACGGTACTCTGACTTTATCGATTTTCAGTCCGTTGGGACGTTCGAAATGTTCCATGGTCTCACCGATGCAATCCGGAAGAGCCGCAATCTGCCGAAGGCCCTCTGCAATCTGCGCGATTCTCTCTCCGGTAAGCTTCAGACGATCCAGCAGTCCCGGATTCATTCCGTTGTTTTTCCCGTTTTCCAGATCCAGTACGTTGGCTGCAAGGATCTCTTCCTGCCTTTCACACAGATCATTTGCCGCTGTCTGCAGCGCCTTGTTTTTCTCTTCTGTAGTAAGCTTCTGCAATACATATTTGGCATCGCAGGCATTTTTTCCCAGTTCTAAAAGTTCCGACATTCCTTCCCCGCCTTTCCAAAACCAAAGATTTATACCAAAATCACCTGATAGGGCTTTACATCTGTCTCTTCCACAGGAACACTTTCGACCTGCTGGCAGCGGAACCCGACAGCAATACTGCGAAGTCTTAAGGCTTCCCTGTCTGCCAGATAGCGGTCATAAAATCCGCCGCCGTATCCCATCCGGTTGCCCAGGGGATCAAATACACTTCCCGGCATCAGAAGCAGACAGTTTGCTGCCTCTTCGGGAGCATATTCATAGCTCTCCGTATTGCCTTCCGGCTCCAGGATTCCCTTATAGCCCTCTTTCAATTCCGTCAGGGATTGAATCCGGTAAAAACGCATTTCCTGACCTTCCACCTTCGGAACATAGACACGTTTGCCATCCTGCAGGGCATTCTCCAGAATCTCTGTCGTGCAGATTTCATTTCCGTAGCTGACAAAGCCCAGAATCGTATCCGAGAGGTAATACCACTGGTGTCCCAGAATCCGCTCGGTAATGAGAAGATTCCCTCTCTCCCGTTCCGGCTCCGTCAGTGCCGCCCTGCGGGCCAGCACTTCCCTGCGCAGTTTCTTTTTCACTTCTCTGCGTTCTTCTGTGCTCATTTCTTCTTTTTATAGGACGGCTTTAATTTTTCAATGGTGCCGTCCGGCCTTTCGATTTCGATGCTGTCCAGCTGCGCCTTCATATTGCGCTTGATGCTGTCCACGTATTCCTGTCTGAGAATGGACTGTTCCAGCTTTTCTTCGTCGGTCAGTCCCTCGCTCTGAGATTTATGATAAAGCTCATTGATGCGCTTTATTCTTTCATCCATATTCATAATGTATTCCTCTTTTCGTTGACGTATCATCACTGATTTTTGTGCAGATTCTGTACAAATTCCGGCAGATCAAAGCTTTCATCCTTATGTGCCACGAATAAAGTACCTTCGTTTTCACCGGATAACAGACGATGAAGTACTCCGATGTCCTTGCTGTTGGCAATGATCATATCCACATCCGAACTGGTGGCAATCTTCGCCGCGATCATTTTGGTATTCATGCCGCCGGTCCCCACATTACTGCCGGTACTGGCCTTGCCCATATGCATGAATTCCTCCGTGAGTTCATCCACCTGTTCGATAAATTCCGCATTGGGATTCTGCCTGGGATCATCGGTGTAGAGGCCATCGATATCTGACAACAGGATCAGCAGATCTGCATCGATCAGTGCTGCCACAATAGCCGACAGGGTATCGTTGTCACCGATCTCAATCTCGTAGGTCGCTACCGTATCATTTTCATTGACAACGGGAATTGCTCCCATTTTCAATAGCTGGGTGAAGGTATTATGGGCATTGTAGCGGTTCAGATTGTCCACGATGGTATTTTTCGTCATCAGGATCTGTGCTGCCACCTGATTGTACTCCGCAAAAAGCTTCTGGTAGGTCATCATCAGTCTTGCCTGGCCGATGGCGGAACAGGCCTGCTTGATCGCCATGGATTCTGCCTGAGTCTGCCCCTCCGTAGTCTTTAAATGCACTGCCTGTTTTCCGGCGGCAATAGCACCGGAAGTCACAAGTACGACTTCTTTCCCCTGATTGCTGATATCGCAAAGCTCTCTTACCAGCTTTTCCAGACGGATATAATCCAGGTCTCCCGTCTCGGCATGCTGTAAGGAGGAAGAACCGATCTTAACGACGATTCTTTTCTTATCCTTGATTTGTTCCCTTATGTTATTCACGTGATTGCCTTTCTAAGTCCATATTATGATGCCAGGGTCAAAAGGTCTAAGCCCACATGAGCTTGCTCATAGTTGGGTAAAAGACCTTTTGACCCGCCCCGATATGAGCATAAAAGTGGGATGATAATCCCACGATATGCGAATATTGGGTGGATTGTGGGAGTGCGTAGCACGGAGCAATCCGTAGGCATCAAAGTCGGGGGCTTTTGACCCCGACATCATATTATTAGGTTAATATATTCAGCGCCTCCCCCGAAAAACCGATCTGCAGGATGCAATCTCTGAATATTTGAATCATATAACATTTTCTGCCATACGTCAACGCTGTAGCGGAGCAAACTGTGAAGCGATCTGTTCTGCTACGCGGATACCGTCCATGGCGGCGGAAGTGATTCCTCCGGCATATCCGGCCCCCTCTCCACAGGGATAGCAACCCCGGATGGCAGACTGTAACTCTTCATCCCGTTCGATCCGCACCGGGGAAGATGTCCTGCTTTCCACACCGGTCAGGATCGTTCCCGGAGAGGCAAAGCCGCGGATCTGTCTGTCAAAGCTGTCCATCCCCTCCACGAAGGCCCGGTTACACTCTGCCGGAAGAATTCCGGTAAGATCCGCCCATTCATAAGCACCTTTACACTGTGGTTCCAATGCTTCCGGGCCACTTCTTTGTACTCCGTCCGTTTCCGCAGGATGCTCTCCGGTGACTTTCTCCCTGAAATCTCCGTACCGCTGTACCGGCAGTTTCCCATCGCATAATTCATAAGCTCTCTGTTCCAGTCCCCGCTGGAATTCGATTCCTGCCAGTGGATGATCGGAACCGTAATCCGCAGGAGTCACCGCAACGATAATGGCGCTGTTGGCATTTTTCCCGTCACGGCCGCTGTAGCTCATACCGTTCACCGCCAGTCTTCCCGGCTCGGAAGATGCGTTGACCACATAGCCGCCCGGACACATACAGAAAGAATACACTCCTCTGCCGGTGCTTGTCTTAGCCGTCACCTTATAAGCCGCTGCACCCAGACCTTTTACCGACTCAGCGCCATACTGGCTCATATTGATCAGGCTCTGGGGATGCTCCACACGGAATCCCACTGCAAAAGGTTTCGCCGACATGGGAAACTGCTTCCGGTACAGCATGGAAAAGGTATCTCGGGCACTGTGCCCCGGTGCCAGTACCACCTGCTCACAGGGGAGCACTTCCGTGTCATTCACCTTTACTCCTGTGACCTGCCCGTTCTCAGTAAGGATCTCCGTCATCTGACTATGAAATCGGACTTCCCCACCCATACGCAATATTTCTTCCCGCATGCTTTTTACCACTTTGCTCAGGACATCCGTACCAATATGGGGCTTGGCCTGATAAAGAATTGCCGGATCAGCACCGTGCTTTACGAAAGTTTTCAATACTTCCGTATTTCTGCCGTATTTGTCCTTTACCAAAGTATTCAGTTTACCATCCGAAAAAGTTCCGGCACCGCCTTCTCCAAACTGCACATTGGAATCCGGCTTTAATCTGCCCGTCTGCCAGAAAGCTTCTACATCCGCCTGTCTGGCATCCACGTCTGCACCCCGTTCCAGAATGACAGGTGCATAGCCGTGCTGTGCCAGATAATATCCGCAAAAAAGTCCAGCAGGACCCATTCCGATGATCACAGTGGGATGCTTCTGCTGCGTTGAGCCTTCTGCAGGAAAAAGATATTCCGTTTTTTCGGTCAGCAGAACATTGGCTTTTCCAAGTCTGCGGCAGGCATCCTTATATACTTTTTCTTCCTTTTTCACCGTTACATTCACACTGTAACTGTAAAAAAGTGCCGGCTTTTTTCTGGCATCCAGAGACTGCCTTACGATCTGCAGTTCGAGGATATCCGCCGCCGGGATCCGTAAGTACTGTGCCGTCTTATGTATAAGCTGCTCCCGGGTATGATCTACCGGAAGCTTCAGCTGATTTAATCTGATCATTTTCATCCTCATATCTTTCAATGACCTGCCGCCTTTCCGGAGCTTTTGCACCTTACGCAGGCATACGTCACGTGTAAAAAATCATTTTATGCTAACGTAGCGTGGTATCCCGCCAGATAACCACTGCTCCAGGCCCATTGGAGATTATAGCCCCCGCATCGGCCATCCACGTCCAGAATCTCCCCCGCAAAATAGACCCCGGGGCAGATCTTTGATTCCATAGTAGGCTTTACTTCCCGTACATCCACGCCTCCGGCGGATACCTGTGCATTTTCGTAAGGATTGCTCTCTGTGATATGCAGTTTCAGGTTACGGCAGAGATTATAATAAGCATGAATCTTTTCCTCCGGGATCTCCTTCATGGGAGTAGCCAGACGAATCCCTGCCATTTTTAGCAGCGCAGCGGTCAGTTTTTTATGTAACATTCCGGTAAAGAATTCCTCTGCTGTCCGGTCTCCCTGTAAAAGTTTCCGCCCTGCCTGTAATTCTTCATAGCTTTCCTGCGTCAGATCCGGCAAAAAGTCAATCTGTGCTGTCACGTTCCGCCTGTCCCTGAGCAGATAGTTCACCCTGCGGCTTAGCTGGAAAATGGGAATGCCTGAGATGCCGTAATCCGTCAGCTGTAGTTCTCCCCGTTCCCGGCATATTTCCCCGCCGTCACAGAAGACCCGGATCTCACTGTCCGCCCGGACACCGGCAATCCCCTTTAGCAGGTCGGTCTCCTGACAGCGCAGCTGCACCAGTGCGGGCACTGAAGGAATGCAGGTGTGTCCCATTTTTTTTGCAATTTTAAATCCACTGCCGTCCGATCCGGTAGCCGGTGCGGCTTTTCCACCACAGGTCACAATCACCGTATCGAACTGCCATGTCTTTTCTCCGTCACTGACCTGCAGCTTTCCGGAGGCCAGCCTTTCGACCTTTGTGATCTTGCACTGATACTGTATCTCCACACCGAGTGCCTGTAATTCATAACGCAGCACGTCCAGCACCGCAGCCGCCTGCTCACACACGGGATAGAGATAGCCATTTTTCTCCTTTACCATCAGACCAATACTTTGGAAAAAGCGTATCGTATCCTCCGTATCAAAATGTTCCAGCACATCCCGGATCCATTCCAAATCTCCGCCGTGATAACACTCCACGGAAAGCGCACGATTTCCCAGATTGCATTTCCCGTTTCCTGTCTGCAATATTTTCTTTCCCACACGGTCATTACGCTCCAGGATCGTCACCTGTGCACCTTCTTTTGCCGCGGTTATGGCTGCCATCATTCCGGCAGCACCGCCGCCGATCACACCGATCTGTTTTTTCATCTGCATCACCTTTATTCAGAATTCTAGGACGAATACGTCTCCAGAAAATCATACAATGTTTCTTCATCCGGAACAAACAGCATGTCCATGATCTGGAGCTGTATCTGTTCCGGCAATTTTTCCAGCGAGATCCCGGTATTGATATATACCGTGGATCTGTCTTCCAGATAGACCACCACTTCATTGTCCGACACCGCCAGATAAAAACTTGCGCTGGGCTGGACATAACGGTAATCCATACGGACCATTACTTTTTCCCGGGAAAAAGACAATACCTCCAACCCCACAAAGCCCCGCTCGATCTCCGACAATGGCGGATGGGCCGCATAGAGTTCCATGGTCTCCAGAAAATTTTCCCTGTTCATCCCAATATATTTATGTGGGATCTTCCATGAGGTCTCCACTGTGGTACCCCGTACAATATCTGCCTCTTCCAACACATATTCGGTATCCGCACAAAGTGTCTCCCCGGAGGCTGCCGCCTCCACACTGGGTGCCGCCTCATAAGGATCTGTGTCTGCTGCAGTCTCCTCTTCCGTCAGCGGCAGGGCAAGTCGGTTCTCATTCAGATCCTGCCATTGTCCGGGATAGAAAAAATGAATGCCCCAGACACCAAGAAAGATTCCAAGAATTAAAAACACAACCGGAATCACAAAAAAGTAACTGATACGTTTTACAAATTTCATACTGCCTCACATCCATGATGTTTCTATTGACTCTTTGTATCAGTATCAGTTATTTTATCGAAAATATACATCCGTAAAACAGTTTTAGAGCAGCCGGAGCGTTTTTCCGAAAGCACGCAGCACTTTACCGCCGGGAACATAATTCAGATCCTGTCCACGGAAACTGCGTAACATCAAAAGCAAAAACCAGTAGACTGCACCGGTGATCACCAGTTCCAGCAGCACCGTTACCATTGCCCCCAGATGGGGCAGGCAGATCTTCTCCAGCCCAAAAGCCAGCAATCCGCAGGCACAGCAGCTTCCGGCGGGAATTGCCAGTGTCCGCAACAGATCCGGCCAGGTCTTCATTCGAAGGCAGGCAAGTATGCCGAGAACAATTCCTCCCGCTGCCGTCCCCAGCACAAGGCTTAAAGATAATGCCGTTGTTGTATTTCCCGTATTCAGAAGAATCAGCAATACCACGATGCTCACGATATCCAGAATGCCGTATCCTGCCAGGAGCAGATGCTTTTCCCCCCGAAGCTCCAGTATCTCCGAAAAATAAAACAAAAGCAGAAGCCACAGAATCAGCGAAGATCCCGTAGTGAGCAAACCGGTAAGTGCCATTTCCGCAGATTTATCCAAAGCCTGTGACAGTGGTGTTGCCAGTACCGCGATCCATGCCGTGAAAAAGAATCCGTGTACCACCGTCCCCTGTACTCCTGCCTGAAATGCAGTTCTGGCATATCTTTCTTCTTTTTTGCGGATATGGCTGCCGGTTCTGGCCACCCCCGGCAGAATTCCCGCACTTAAAATTGCTACGGGCATCAGGATCGTGATCAGATATCTGCCGACGAAAATACCATACGCAGAAACGGATGCATAAATATCCGCCGACCTTTTCTGGAAGAAAAGCAGGCCGATCCACAAAGGCAGTAATAAAAACATGTCTCTGAGAATATCCCCACCCATAGGAATCAGTAATGTACGCAGCTGCGAGGAGAAAGAGTCCGTTCCCTTCATACCGCTTTCCACTTCTCTTCTGCCTGCCATGCTGCCACGGTAGATCACAAATACAAATAGCAGTACCAACACCTCCGAAAGCAGCATTCCCACTGCGATACCCATGGCGCCGTACATGGATGTAAAGTCTGTCCTTTTTAATAAAAGACTTACTTTCTCCCCGTAGTTCCGGAAAATCCCCAGGAACACCAGACCCAGGCCCAGGAAAAATACCTGCCGCAGCACCGAAGATACCGCAGATGGCATTTCCGAACCTTCACTCTGAAAATATCCTAAAAATACCGACTGGATACAACGAAGAAAAAGTGCCGGGCTTAAGATCCACAGGATCATGCTTCCGTAAGGCACCAGAAAGACTTTTTCCAAAAGGATCCAGCCCAGACTCATGCACAAAACAGTCCCAAGAAGTCCCTCTGCGATCTGAAACAGCATCATGTTCTTACGCATTCTGGAGACATTCCGATACTGCCCCCTGGCATTTCTGCCCCGAAGCATTCTGCCCATTCTGTCCGGCAGATTTTTCCCGGTAAGCACCCAGAACAGGGCAAATACCAGAACAGCCGCTGCCAGATATCCCAGGCCGTTATCTCCGATGCTTTTCCCGAACACCCAGATATTGATACAGGCAAGGACATAGGAAAAACTCTGTATTTGTCTTCTTTTTACTTCCACCTGATTCATGTAAGCTACCTTTACGTGTATGACACGCCCTTTTTAATCTCTTGTAATTCCAAGGGATGCGAGGACCTGCTCCTGCTTTGCCTCCATTACCTTTGCCTCATCTTCTTCCATATGGTCATAGCCACACAGATGAAGCATACTGTGAGCGACCAGAAATGCGAACTCTCTCTTCTGGCTGTGTCCATAGCTTTCCGCCTGCTCTTTGACCCGGTCCACAGAAATAATGATATCCCCGAGGATCAGTTCTCCTGTATCCGGATCAAAATAATCTGCCTCTCTGTCCTCAGAGATCTCAAAATCCCCAGGCTCATCGAAATCCAGATTGGGGAAGGACAATACATCAGTCTCCCGGTCAATCTTCCGGTATTCCTTATTGTAAGCATGAATACCGTCATTGTCTGTCAACAGTACATTTAACTGGATCTCATAGGGACATCCCTCCATATCCAGAACCGCCGTGGCTACCTGCTCCACGGTCTCCTCTATGGGGAAACTGTTTTCCCCATTTGAAAATGTCTCATCGGTTTCATTTTCAACGTAAAAAGTCATAATTGCCTCCTAACTCAACAAATATCAATGGTTTTTGATTTTTATGTACCAATTTGTACCAATTATTATAATTAACCTAATAATAACATTTGCTCAATAGCTTTAATTTCTTTTTGCTTTTGATCTTCCATAACATGCACGTATAGATTCATTGTGATGCTGATATTGGAATGACCGAGTATTTTTTGAAGCGTTTTAGGCTGCATACCTGCTTCGATACACCGAGTGGCAAAGGTATGCCTAAGAATATGCAAAGAAATTCGGGGCAGATTATATTTTTTACACAATCTTTTGAGGATTACATCATAAGATTGATTTAAAATAGGCGTACCTTTTTTGCTTAAGAAAACAAAATCATGAAAGCGAATGTCTGTATTATATTTTTTATTTATTATTTTTTGTTTTTGCAATATGGAAACGGCTTCTTGCGTAAGTGGTATGGTTCTTTTTCCGTCATCAGTTTTGGGGTCACCAAAATCCCATTCTCCAGGATGAGCCCTATAATGAGCTGTACGACGAACGTTTAGAATATTATTTTTGAAATCAACGTCTGACCATTGGAGTGCGATTAGTTCTCCGGCTCTTATTCCTGTTTGTAGAATGAAACGATATTGATTCGCATAGTTTGTTTCATTAACAATTTCCAATAATCTCTTTTGTTCATCGAGTGTTAAAGCATTTCTTGGATCTGATGAAATTCCAACATTGCTTTTGACTTTTTTGGTGCATGGATTTTTAAGAATCAATTCATTATCAACGGCACTTTCCAGCATGAGTTTTAATACAGATTTTGTTTTTAGGATGGATGATGATTTATAACCATTATCCCCCATTGCGTTTAATACTTTTTGACAATCAAAAGCCGAAATATCATGTATTTGTTTTTCACCAATATAAGGCTTTATGTATTGAATATACGTAATCTCATAAGAAGCGAATGTTGTGCTTCGAATAGTTTTTTTGGTTATTGTTATCCATTCCTGATACCATTCGTCCAATGTGATTTCACAATTAGTATTTTTCAGCCGATGTTTGTCTTCATATATTGAATCTGCTACCCATTTTTTGCATTCCTGTAATTTTGCAAATATTTTTTGTTTCCGCCCGTTGTGTCCTGTAAAACGACCTACATAGTAACCGTCTTTACGTTGCGATATACCTGTTCCTAATTCTTTCCCCTTTAAATCTTTTCCCATGTGCCGTTACACTCCTTTCCTATACACAGGAAAAGCCTTATGCGATTTTGATGATAGCACATAAGGCTTCGAAAGTCTATAATTCTATATTTTCAGAAATAAATTTCTCGAACTCCTTTCGTTTAATAAGTCGTTTTTTCCCAATGTAAATAACCCAGTTACAGCGAGGGTTATTTGAGAGCTCTCTCAATTTATTAATTCCAATATTGCTATATCCGGCAGCTTCTTCAAGCGTAAGAGTTATTTTTTCCCATATGGGTATTTCTTTTGGCATATTGCGTCCTCCTTAAAACAGCGTTGTTTAATATTAATATGATAGAAATTAACAATTCTGTTACATTTTATAAAAAAGCTGACCCTCAAGGATCAGCCTTCAATTTTTGTATAATGTCTGTGAAAATCATCTGTTTGATACCAATACTCATCACCGGTTTCAGTAAAACAATATTCGGTGATATAAATTTTGCCGTCTATCTCCCGTTGACGTTCTTTACACAGGCATCTCCACCATTCACAAAAATAATATGGCTCATCTGCTGCATATTTTTCAAGCGGAACGCTTTTTTTATCGCAAAGATCTGAAAGAAAATAAGGACCGGCTTTTCCGGCATAAAATACAGGTTCTTTTTCTTCGTCGTTCCATATCGCCAGTGTTAAAAGAATATCTTTTTTATTATTCACAAGAATGGCAGGAATCCAGATATCCAATGATGTTATAGTTTTCATAGACAAATCTCCTTAATGTCTAAATTCATAAGGAACAGCATGCTCCTTAAGAAATTTTTTAACAATCGTTTTGCCGACGATCCACTTGGAAACATCCCCCAGTGCATAAGGCCCGCAGCCGGTTTCTTCCGGAAATTCAGGATCGAAGTTCTGAATCCCATAATAATTAATCAAATCAACGCAATAACTCATGCGTTCCGATTCCGATTCGGGCATATATTCCTTGGGGAATCCAGCAAAATCATTAACTTCCTTCCGTGTGTCCTCTTCCAGCCACGTATCGAGAGCAATGTAACAATTAGCTACGATACAGGGGATTTTATATTTTCCTTCGTAGTCGTAGACTGGTGTTGTCAGACTAATTACATTATATGCTCCATGATGTTCATCGGGTTTTATGAGACATCCGCCGTATTCTAGGAAGTTAACGTCTCCTAAATTCACCCATGCTGTTTCTTTATCTTTCATATCATTTCCTCCACTTTTCTTTGACTTGTGCTATTAATATGAAAGAAAAGCAATAAGAAAAGGCAGCCTGTGCTGCCTGTTTCTTAAGTTAATTCTTCATAAGTATCAGCAAATTGCACAATAACAACCGCAGTTACTGAAGAATATGTTTTCTTCCACTCCTCTCCGAATGTTTCTTTGCATAGAGTCTCAAACAACTCGGAGAGCTCGTTTTTGTCATACGCTTTGATATCGAACTCAGTTTCATCATAGTCTGCCGTCTCTGGATTTTGAAACGTAATCTGAGCCGACATCCAACGGCAGGTACCCGGAACATCGCATTCCGTGCACCAACCTTTTTCTTTGATGTATCCTTTTATTGTCATCTTAAGCTACCTCTGCAAGCAGAACAAGGTCGCCGTTAATATTGTCAACGGCTACAGACTTCACAACGGTTTCCATAGTCATCTGTTCTTCCAGCTCTTCATCAATATGTCTTGCCGGATAACAACGGATCGGCATATTTCCGTCGATTTCCTTGAGCAATTCCAGAAAATCTTCGCTGGAGGTTTCGGAACCGCCGCCGTAGGACTCTTCGGATTCCACATACAGAGCATCGAACTCGCCGTCGTCAATATCAGTTACGGCATATAAGGAATCACCGTTATTGAATCCAACGAATACCTGATACCCTTCGGAAGCTTCATTTTCGATAATATCAACTAATTCTGCGACGTTTTCTACGTCGTGTTTGTTTTCGTATCTCATTTCGTTTCTCCTTTTTATGCTATTTTGATGCTGTCCAAATATTTTGTTATTAACGCATCGTTGTGATTTTGTTCTAATTTTTGATATATGTCCGTAACATCGCAGGCGGCATAATCTGTTATAATGTTGGGATCTTTTGAGAAATCCTCTATTTTCCAGATACGCTTGCCATCAGTAACAAGGGAAATAATCTCTCCTCTGTCACTGATTTCGTCGTATGCAATAAACGACGTCCTATCTCTGCCACGGTACATATAACCTACAATTCGTATCATGTCTACCTCCTATGCTGAAAACTCTACGAGGTAGGTCAACAACATTGCCGCTTCATTGTAAAAAATGATTTCATCATTTCTTAAATAATTTCCGGCATGCGCGTGAACGCAGTTGAAGTTGCCGATCGATTTCTCGGAATAATTCGAAGGGGAGGTTACATTGAGTGGATTTCCGTAGGCTGTCGCATACAGACCCATAAATCTTGTGCTGCTGCTCATTTCTCTTGTCCAGAATCCGCCGCTTGTGTATCCCCAGCTCTTTTTTGCACTTGAAGCGAAATAAATTCCGTTGCCAAACATCTTGCCGGTGATCGCTGCATTTGGATGAAGCATCAACCCGTTTTCAGCAATACTCAGCCAGTTTTCGTTTCTGGAACCATGCCATAATGATTTGATTTCGGAAATATTCCGGTCTTTTACGTATTGCTTAAACTTCTTCTCCTGTTCTTTGGGGATCACCCGATAAATATTCAGTACTTTCAGGCGGAGATCCGGAGTGAGAAGTTCGAGTACTCTCTCCCTCTTTTCTTTGGAAGCCTCGGTAACAATGATGTTTTTCTTCTGAAAGTTATCAGAAGTATCATTGAATGTATTCTTTCCTGTTGCGACCTGCATAGCCATAACCAGATCTTCCTCACGCTGAATGATTTTTGGAATATCCTCAGAGCTTACAGCAAGCAAGCCATCAACCTTCCATACCTTTCGGGGACAAACTGCAAGCAATTCTTTCAGAACATTATTGAATTCATCGAGTCTCTTTGTAGTATACAGGATATTCAACAAGCGTTTGCTTTCGGTAATCATACCTTCTGTAATTATCAGACTGGCACAAGATTTTTGAATCATTTGTTTTGCATGCCGCAACAACTTCTGATACAAAGCCACCGAAACCGGATTTGAAGACTTTTCTTCCACTGCCGGCTTTTCTTCCGGCTGCGCGGCTTCGTCAATGTAGATGTGGGTTTTATCCTCGTATCCTTTCGCAAGTTTTTCTTCATACTTGATCCAGAACATTCGAAGAGGATATTCGCAGCTCCTTTCACTGAAAAGTTCACCCTTTGCTGCGCCGATGCGTCCGTAGGAAGCAATTACGCTCTCTCCCTGTTTTTCCAACTTATAGAATTTATAGTTATTTTTTTCGCCGTTTACGCAGGTAAGGTATACCGTGGGATATTCGCTGCACTGCGCAGAATCTGGAAAAACGATGTTATTGCTGCTTTCCTGAATCAGAATGGTTCCGGAACGATTTGAAATACCATAGGATGCGTTTCCGTAAGGTGTCTGTATTTTAACTGTACACGGCGGCTGTTCGGAAGCCATCTTCTTTGCGAGCTGCCTGTAAAATCCGTTTTCATCATCAGGAGTTTCAATTTCTTCAGATGCAAATGATGAAATATAATTAATTTTCATGTCTTTTCCTCCATTTTTCTCTTTGATACCGTTATTATGAAAGAAAAGATATATAAAAAAATGACAAAAAGAGCCGTCATTGTGACGACTCTTTTTATTCAGGATGATATTCTTCAAGTAACATCCGTGTCTTATAATTACGTAATTTTTTAATGGATCTGCCTTCAATCTGCCGTATACGCTCTTTTGTTACACCAAAATGATTTCCAACTGCTTCCAAAGTCATCGGATATCCATAAAATCCGAAACGCATTTTGAGTACTTCCCGCTCTTTTTCGCTCAGAAAATCCATGCATTTAAACAACAGCTCTTTTAATTCCTTTTGTTCATATTCTTGTTCTATATTTTGGGATTTATCAGCGATGAAATCTCCAAGTGTTCCTCCATCATCTTTTTCGGGATCCAAAGGGATATCTAGTGATCCTACAATGCGGAGCTTATTGTTTGCTTCTGAATCCTTTACCAGCTGCAACGGTATTGAAGTTTCAGCAGAGATTTCTTTGAGAGTCGGTTCCCTGTGTAATTTTTTTGCCAAATCCAGTTTTGCTTTATATATCTGATACTGTCTTTCCTGGTAATGAACAGGAATTCTAATGGTGTTTCCTTTATCGTGAATGCCATGCATTGCGCTCTGTCTGATCCACCATGTAGCGTAAGTGGAAAATTTATTCCCGAGCGTGTAGTCGAATTCACCGATAGCTTTTATAAGCCCCATATTTCCTTCCTGAATAATATCCATCATATCCATATCGGACGGAATGTGAATGTAATTTTTGATAATGCTGACCACGAGCTTTAAATTACTGTTGATGAGAGCTTCGCGAGCGACTTCATTGCCTTCTGAGAGACGTTTAAATAAAGCTGTTTCCTGTTCTCTGGAAAGAACAGGATATTTACTTATTTCTTTTAAATATGCCGTTAATACACTTGAATCGGAGTTATTCCACTGAATATCATCAGCTTTTTCATCTAATTCTGTATTTTCGTATTCATCTGTTGTATATTTCATATATCCTCACATTATGAAGTGGTTTCTGATTTCATAATTAATATGACAGAAAACACACAATTTGAATTTTTCTGCACAGAAATTAATGCATTGTCAGAAAAATAATGCCACTTGTGACTAATGTAACAAAAATATAAAAAACAATATTTGTTCGTCTTTTTCCAACATACATTTTCCATTTTTTAGGGAACACATAGAATGATTTGTTTTTATCAATGATCCACAAGAATGCAGGTATGCCCTTATATGTACAGGCATCAAGAAATAAATGTCCAAAGACACCAAAAAACAGCCCTCGTGTAAAATGATTGTAATTTGTTGTAAAAAATGCCATAACGATCCAAAATAAAGAGTAGTGTAAAAGACCTCTGTGTCCAAATACGTTATTGATGATTTTGGACGTTAGAGTCGTAAACGGAGGCAAAATGTTCGAAATAATGGATTCCGTAGAATCTATATCCGGTAGCAGGCTTCCGAGAACAGAACCGCATACAACAAATACCATGTCGGCGTTGTTTTGGCATATATTCAATTTATGAAGGTACGCCGAAAAAGCGATACCTGTAATGATTCCGAAACTTAAATGTTGCTTTCCTGTCATACTTTCCTGTCACAATAACGAAATAAATAACATCTGTTACTATTATTATGAAAGAAAGTTGAATAAAACAAAAAACGACGTTTTTACGCGTCGCTTTTGTCTGATAGCAAGAAGGATTCGAACCTTCCATATAATAGTGAGGTCAATCAGACGATAAGTTATGAGCCTATCCCGTTTCCAACCCGGAATTGCTATCAGTGACCGTTAAATCCAATTTTTAACCATTCCGCCGCATCAAAAAGATACGAGAGCGAAAAGCAGGATTCGAACCTGCCATACAACTGCGTCGCTACTGCACAGCGGATGATAAGTCCGCCCCGTTACCAACCCGGAATTTTCGCTTTGATTCTTTTGGCTACATATTCTATGTGCGCCCAAAGGGCGATGCGTGCAGCCGGAATCGAACCGACGACACCATGAGTGAACTACCCCGACCTATAGAAGTCGGAGCTTCCTGATTCGACCACCGTTGCATTGATCACGATGCACGCGATCAACGTCTTACACAATGTCCACAGGCGTATGAGTTCGGGCTATTCCATCCCTACTATGAATATT